>NZ_JBJUDF010000044.1:0-12903 GCF_046067725.1 Planktothrix sp. | reverse complement strand
CCAATTCTTCCTGATAAATAGCGATTAACCGAGCTAAACTTTCGGCAATTTGATCCCAACTTTCATCACTGACAATTTTATCGGTAATCCCTTGAAACAAATCTCCCTGTTTACTTTTCTTGACAAATTCTTGAAGCCGTTTACCTGATTTTTCTAAAGCCGCTTGGTAAACTTCCCCATTTGACCACCAGACACCAGGTTGAGTTAATAACCAGGTTAGAATGTATTCTTGGGCGTGTTGTTCCTTAACCCAAGTGGCAAGATACTGTAATTCTTCCATTGGTTCCATCAAGCTGCACTCACATTTTGTGTATGAATCTTTAAAAAATCTGGCTTAAATTATACACTTAGTAAAATCAACGCTAAGGTAAGAAGATTACTGCACTTACTAACCCACAATATTACAGTCAATAAAACACTATGACACTGCAAAAATTTGGTGTAATTGGTCTAGCCGTCATGGGTGAAAACCTGGCGCTCAACGTCGAGCGCAATGGGTTTCCGATCGCAGTTTATAACCGCACAGGTGCTAAAACCGATGAGTTTATGCAGCAACGGGCCCAGGGAAAAAATGTCAAAGCAGCTTATACCCTGGAAGAATTTGTCCAATCTTTAGAACGTCCGCGCCGCATTTTGGTGATGGTAAAAGCGGGTAAACCCGTTGATGCCGTTATTGATCAACTCAAACCGTTACTCGATCAAGATGACATGATTATCGATGGGGGTAACTCCCTGTATGAAGATACCGAACGCCGCACAAAAGAACTAGAAGCTACGGGTTTAGGGTTTGTCGGGATGGGAGTCAGTGGGGGCGAAGAAGGCGCTCTCTGGGGGCCAAGTTTAATGCCAGGGGGCACAGAAGCATCCTATAAAGAATTAGAACCAATTTTAACGAAAATTGCCGCCCAAGTGGATGACGGCCCCTGCGTGACTTTTATTGGGCCAGGGGGAGCAGGTCACTACGTTAAAATGGTGCATAATGGCATTGAATATGGGGATATGCAGTTAATTGCAGAAGCCTATGACCTACTTAAAAATATCGCTGGACTCAATGCGAATCAACTGCATGAAGTGTTTGGAGAATGGAATACCACCGAAGAACTGAATTCATTTTTAATAGAAATTACCGCAGATATTTTCAAAAAGGTTGACCCTGAAACGGGTTTACCGTTAGTGGATTTAATCTTAGATTCTGCTGGACAAAAAGGAACCGGACGTTGGACGGTAATGAGTGCGTTAGAGTTAGGAGTTTCAATTCCAACGATTATTGCGGCGGTCAATAGTCGCATTATTTCATCCTACAAAGATGAACGGATGGCTGCTTCTAAAGAATTACCGGGGCCAACATTAAAATATGACGGCGATGTCTCTAGTTTAGTGAATAAAATTCGAGATGCGTTGTACTGTTCTAAAATTTGTTCCTATGCTCAAGGAATGGCACTCTTAAGTAAGGCATCTCAAGAATATAAATATAATTTGAATCTCGGTGAGATGGCGCGAATTTGGAAAGGAGGCTGTATTATTCGAGCCGGATTTTTGAATAAAATTAAAGAGGCATTCAACGAAAATCCCAGCTTACCGAATTTATTATTAGCGCCGGAATTTAAACAGACGATTTTAGATCGTCAAGATGCTTGGCGGGAAGTGTTAGTGCTTGCGAATCAATTTGGAATTCCGGTTCCCGCTTTTAGTGCGTCCCTAGACTATTTTGATAGTTATCGACGAGCTACTTTACCTTTGAATTTAACTCAAGCTCAACGGGATTATTTTGGTGCTCATACCTATGAACGCACTGATAAACCCAGGGGTGAATTCTTCCACACAGAATGGACAAAAGATTAATTCAACTTATTGTTAAGTTAGGTTGAGATTTACAAAAAGTCCCCCTTTCAATCATCAGGGGACTTTTTGTATGGAAACTTATTGATAGCAACCGCCAAGACGGTTAGTTTGTTTCCATTAATACGACTAATTTCTGAGTCTAAAGTTATTATTGGTTTCGCCCCTACAATCAATTAATTAGATTTCACAGCAGTTGTACAATTGATTTAAACTGACTCTATTGCATTTTGTAGTATAATTGTTAGAATTTTAGATCCAAAGGGTTGACAAATGTTCTCTAAAAAAGCAATCTTAAAAACAGCCTGAAATTTGCGATTTCTGAGATTCAGTTATTGTTTATGTTTCCTTTAGTTCCGACGTTATTTTTAGCTGATGTGATTACGATTCCACCGCCAACCTCTGGGAGACGATATCTTACCCAAAGCCAGGAAATTCGACCTTTACCCGGACAATTAAATGAAATACCCGTTTTTAATAGTAATAGTCCTGAAGTCGTAAAAGCAGAAGGGATATTATTATCGACTTTTCCACCAACAGCCAAAAAATTCCCCAATGCTCACCTCAATCTTCCCATTAGTGGACAGTTTGACTTTTTTTCCCATCATATTGCTCGTCCGATTAATAAACAGCAAACCTTATATCAAGGAGTGTTAATTTATAATCCGAGTTCTCAACCCGTTACCTTGAATATTCTGCAAGGTCTGAGTTATGTCACCTCACCAGATGCTCCCTTTCGGGAACTTCCCCCAACCGTGGAAGACCCCCAAGGACAGGTGTTTTCAGGGCCAGGGTCACGGTTGGCGGGAGATATTTTGCGGGGAAGACATCAACGCACCTTTGCAGAACAAATTAGGATTGGCCCCCAACAAACCCAGATGTTATTTAGTTTACCCATTCCAACGGCCAGTGCTCGTTCAACGTACCTGCGGTTACAAAGTGATGGCCCAGTGCATTTAGCCAATTTGGTTCGGTTTGGCACTTCCACCCGTTTTCCTTCCCTTCCTAATCTCCCAGGTTTACCGATATCCCCGGTTTCTTCGCTACAAATGACAGGTTTAGGACAATGGCAGGATTTATTAAATATAGGAAGACTTGCAGAACCGAGGGATGTGATTCCGACCTTACAGGAAAATGTCTATAGTGGCGAAAAAGTTTATGGTCGTGTTGCGGGGGTGTCAGTGGGTTCCCAATGGAGAGGGACAGTGGTAGACCGTCCAGGGATGAATGTTTTAACCATTCCCTATCGGGGATATGCTTTTTCCTACCCACTCAGTACCGTAGCAACAGCCACGTTAGGGACTCAACAAATTCAAAGCGCCCCTTTATTAGCTCGTTATCCTGATACGGCCATTCGTGCTCATGGAAATTATGGTGTACAGTATCACCTTACCTTACCGTTATACAACCCCACGCCCCAACCTCAACGGGTCAGTTTATTAATTCAAACTCCGTTTAAACAAAATGTCGCTTCTAATCGATTAACCTTTATTGACCGTCCCGAAGGACAAGTCTTTTTTCGGGGAACTGTTCGGTTTACATACGCTGATGATTTGGGACAAACTCAACAGCGTTATTTTCACTTAGTCCAACGTCAAGGACAGCAAGGGGAATCATTAATTACTTTAAATTTACCCCCAGGAGGATCTCGTTCTGTGGATGTGGAGTTGATTTATCCCCCTGATGCGACACCCCCCCAAGTTTTAACCATAAAAACCTTAGATTCTGACGCAGGTTAACAATAATAATCCCCCTAAAAAAAGGGGATTATTTCAGCACAAAGATTGAGGAATTTCTGATTGTTTTCTGTACTTATCTAATTTTTGTTTTACATTGATTTTAATAAGGTGCGGTATCCCAATAAACATAAATTGACTCCTGGGCTAACCGATAAATTTGTCCTTGATCTCCTAAACCTTCTTGACGATAGGCGGCTTGACCATCCTGATCTATATAATTACCGGGTTCATCTCCGACGGGGGTAAGGTCGTAGCGTTTACCATTTTGAAGTTGAATCCCAACAACCCCTTGACGCTGAGAAAAGGTACACAGTCCAGAAGAAGAAACTTGATCTTCTCCTTTAGGATAAACATCACAACGAGCTTGTACAGTGTCGGCTTTCACGGGGGACGCTGTACCCAGAATGCTCACAGACAAGAGGATGGTTGCAAGAGTCGTCTGAAATTTCATACAGGTTTCAGGAAAGTCAGAATTTTACCACGCTATCCGATATCATCAATTTAGGATTCAGATGCCTATAATATTTTAAGATTTTGCCATTTGAGTTGGGTTTTTAGCTCCTCTTGGTTCGGCGATGATTCCGACTTGAAGGCAAAATGGCAAAACCTTTGTGTCTGATAGAAACAGAAGCTTATTTGGCTCTAAAATTGAAGAGTATAATATCCTATTAAATTATCAATCCCCAGGAAAAAACAATGACTGAGAAATATAGACTTGTCACCCGCAGTGATTTTGATGGTTTAGTTTGTGCAGTGCTTTTAAAAGATTTAGATATTATTGATGAGATTAAATTTGTCCATCCTAAAGATATGCAGGATGGCAAAATTGAAATTACAAATAAGGACATTACCACAAATTTACCTTATGTTGAAGGGGTGCATCTTGCCTTTGATCATCATTTAAGCGAAACAATTCGTAATCCAGAGATTAAGAATAATTATATTATCGATCCCAATGCTCCTTCAGCAGCTAGAGTTTTATACAATTATTATGGAGGAAAAGACAAATTTCCCAATATTTCCTCAGAAATGATGGAGGCAGTTGATCAAGGAGATTCTGCCCAATTTAATCAAGAAGAAGTCTTAAATCCTGAAGGTTGGGTGTTATTAAATTTTCTCATGGATGCTCGGACAGGCTTAGGACGGTTTCGGGATTTTCGGATTTCTAATTATCAACTCATGATGGAGTTAATTGATTATTGTAAAACTCATCCCATTTCTGATATTTTACAATTGCCCGATGTGAAAGAACGGGTTGAAATTTATTTTGAACATGAGGAAAATTTTAAGGAACAACTTCAACGCTGTTCTCAAGTTCATGGAAATTTAGTAGTTTTAGATTTACGCAATCAAGAGATTATTTATGCCGGAAATCGATTCATGATTTACGCTTTATTCCCTGAGTGCAATATTTCCATTCATGTTTTATGGGGTGTAAAACAACAAAATACTGTGTTTGCTGTTGGTAAATCGATTTTCAATAAAACCTCTAAAACTAATATCGGAGAGTTGATGTTAAAATATGGCGGAGGCGGTCATCAAAATGCTGGAACTTGTCAAGTAGCTAATGACCAAGCTCCTCAAATTTTACAGAAATTAATCACTCAAATAAATCAAGACGGTTAGGTTTAATTGTTTTGACCTCTCCTAAGTCTTTGACTCCCTGATCACAACATTTGTACGGGCAATTTGTACGGGCGGGAGAACCCCGCCCCTACCTGATCAGGAGGAGTTAGAGAAGGGATTAAGCGGTTGGAGTGGGAGCTTTTTTCATGAATTCAAAATAATTATCCCAAAATTGTTTTTGAGATTCCATAACTGCTTTGTTCGTCATTTCTTGAACTTTGAAGCTTGTTTGTACCAGTTCTTCTTGATAGCTTAGGGTTTTTTCATAGGCTTCTTGAGCATTCAGGGTATTAGGTGCGGCTTTGAGATTTTCTAGCCAAGTGTCAAACAGTTGTTTTTGCCAATTCACTAACTGTTTTTGGTATTCGTTAATAAAATCAGTGTTCATAGCTTAACAAACCGCTAAAGACCCCATCTCGCGGATGGGGAGAAAGCAGGGCGGAATCTACTGCTTTCTAAAGAAAAAAAGATAGGTTTATCCTATTGACAGAGCAATCCTTTGTGAGCCTCAATTAATCCGTAAAATTAGGATAGCTGAATTTAGTAAGTAATTATACTAAATCTTGATCGCTTTTAAACATGAATTTCTATCAAGAGTTGTAACTTTTTTTGCATCAAAACTCAAACTTTCTTAACAATAAAAGTGGCATTACTCAAAAAATTTGCCACAATAGAAGCATCTCAAGGGTTATTCTCAACTAAGAACTGCCATGATGCTGACAATATATCTATTTTGTCTGACGGTAGGTGGAGGTTTTGTGATTTTATCAGCCTTTGCTGGACTGGATGGAGTAGATTTTGATAGCCATTTTGAGCTAGATGTCGATCTATCTAACCCCCCCCAGAAT
The DNA here is from genome assembly GCF_046067725.1 of Planktothrix sp. Classification (NCBI taxonomy): domain Bacteria; kingdom Bacillati; phylum Cyanobacteriota; class Cyanophyceae; order Oscillatoriales; family Microcoleaceae; genus Planktothrix; species Planktothrix sp. Next base: position 6,851 of record NZ_JBJUDF010000044.1, on the reverse strand, counting down.
GCAGACACCCTCACCCCCTACAAAACCCCTCAAAAGAGCAAATTCGCATTTGGGTGTCCCATTTTCAGTTTACGATTTTGGACGTTTGGCAGTTGTTTTTTTGGGTTAACTGGATTTCTTTTAACAAAACTTAATCTTCTGCTTTCCTCTAGCTTAATTTTGGCAATTTCTTTAGGGGTTGGGGTGAGTTTTGGAACCGCAATGGTAGGAATTTTAAGACGACTGCATCAACAACAAGCCAATAGTTTAATTTTATCTGAAGATCTGATCGGATTATGGGGAACCGTTGAAATTCCCTTTGATCAAACCTGCAAAGGCAAAGTCCGACTTTATTTAAAAGACTCAATGGTTGATGTGGTTGCCATCACAGAAGAACTTCATCAGTTTGAAAAAGGAGATCAAGCTTTTGTGATCGGAAGAAGTCATAATAAAGTTTTAGTAATTCCTGAAAAATTATTAAACTCAAATTAAAAAATTAAGGTTTAGATCCAGAAAGATGTACAACAGATCATAGACCCTAAACCTGCTCAGAATTCATCTTATTAATTGGAGGAAACATTATGCAGGATTCTATCCCCAAACTTCATAATTCATCGGTCATTACAGAAGTTGCCCAAGCCTCCACTCCTGATCAGTCCTCTGATTCCTCTTCTAGTAGTATTGGGACGGCTTTACCCATCGCCTTATCAATTTTTGGGGTGATTATTTTCCTGTGGTTTCTGAATACATTTTTGCAAATTTGTAAACCTAATGAGATTTTAATTTTATCCGGTCGCAAACGTCGTAATAAAGAAGGTCAGGAAGTCGGATATCGAGTGATTTTTGGCGGACGCACAATGTGTATTCCGATTATTGAAACGGTTAAAACAATGGATTTACGCACCATGCCCGTGCGGGTGGAAGTGAAAAATGCTTATTCTAAAGGAGGAACGCCTTTAAATATTCAAGCGATCGCTAATGTTAAAATCTCCAATGATCGAGCAATTGTAGGAAATGCTATTGAACGTTTTTTAGATCGAGATCGTTCAGAAATTTCTCGTGTTGCCAAAGAAACCTTAGAAGGGAATTTACGGGGGGTTGTAGGAACCTTAACCCCAGAACAATTAAATGAAGATCGCTTACAATTTGCCGAACGCATTGCCGAAGATGTCTCAAGGGATTTATCAAAATTAGGTCTACAATTAGATACTTTAAAAATTCAAAGTGTCTCCGATGATGTGGATTATTTAAACTCCATTGGTCGCCGTCAAATTGCCTTAATTGTTCGAGATGCGGAAATTGCCGAATCAAATGCCGTAGCGGAAGCTGAACAAATTGAAGCGGACTGTCGCCGCCAAGCGGAAGTAGCAAAAACCCAGGCGCAAACGGTGGTTTTACAGAAAGAAAATGAACTGAGAAAAATTAAAGCAGAACTCGAACAACAAGCGCGTTCAGAAGAAGAAAGAACCACTGCTGCTGCGAAAGAAGCCAGGGCAAAAGCCGAACAATTATTACAAACTGTTAGGGCAGAATTAGAACGGTTACGGTTAGAAGCGGATGAAGTTTTACCCGCAGAAGCTCAACGTCAAGCGCAGGAATTAAAAGCCAGAGGAGAAGCCGCATCCTTAACAGAAAATGCCTTAGCCGCAGCAACGGTTACGGATTTATTAAATCAAATTTGGCAGGAAACCGGTTCAGATGCGTCGGAATTATTTTATTTACAACAAATTGAAATGATTCTCAACGAAGCGGCTAAAGTTCCCACTCGTGTAGACTTACAAAAAATTAATGTTATCGATAGTGGGGATGGTAAATCTATTGCGGGTGTTGTCAATGCTTATCCTGAAATTTTCCGACAATTTTTAGAGACGGTTGAACAAACATTAGGCGTTAAATTATCAAGAAAATAAACCTTGTTTTTGGGCTAAAGCTTAACAACTAACACTTGAGTGCAACAACCGATTTTAGGAGATTTTAAACATGGAAATTATTATTGCTTTATTAGGAGTTTTAGGATTAGGAACTGGGGCTGGATTTTTGGTGATTCGTAACCTTTATTATATTTGTCAACCCAGTGAAGTGTTAATTTTTGCCGGAAGTCGTCGCCCCGTTGAAGGGGGACAAGATGTGGGTTATCGTTTAGTTAAAGGGGGGAGTAGCATTAGAATTCCTTTATTAGAACACGCTTTTCGCATGGATTTAACCAATATGATTATTGAGTTAAAAGTGTCGAATGCCTATTCTAAAGGGGGGATTCCGTTAACCGTTGAAGGCGTTGCTAATATTAAAATTGCTGGGGAAGAACCCACGATTCACAATGCCATTGAACGATTATTAGGTAAAAGTCGTAAAGAAATTGAACAACTCGCCAAAGAAACCTTAGAAGGAAATTTGCGCGGGGTGTTAGCCAGTTTAACCCCTGAACAGGTGAATGGAGATAAATTAGCTTTTGCAAAAAGTTTATTAGAAGAAGCAGAAGATGATTTAGAAAAATTGGGATTAGTGTTAGATACCTTACAAGTTCAGAATATCTTTGATGAAGTTGGATATTTAGATTCTATTGGTCGCAAACAACGGGCTGATTTATTCCGAGATGCTCGAATTGCAGAAGCTAAAGCCCATGCAGAATCTATTATTCAAACCGCAGAAAACCAGAAAAATACTTCCTTGAAAAAGTTAGAAACAGATATTGAAGTTGCTAAAGCTGAAGCCGAACGTCGGGTGAAAGATGCCATGACAAAACGACAGGCTGTGATTGCAGAATCGGAATCAGAAACGGCTTCCCAGGTTGCCAAAACCCAAGCGGAAGTGTTAGTTCAAAAAGCGCGAATTAAGCAAGTTGAACAACAGTTACAAGCGGATGTTGTTGCACCCGCAGAAGCTCAATGTAAACGAGCAATAGCGGAAGCAAAAGGAAATGCCTCTCAAATATTAGAAGCAGGAAAAGCCCAAGCGGAAGCTACCAAACGATTAGCTGAATCTTGGAAATTAGCGGGTTCAAATGCCAGAGAGATTTTCCTTTATCAAAAATTAGAAGTGTTATTAAAAACAATGGTAGCAACGGTTCCTGAAGTGGCAGTGGATAATGTTACCGTTGTCAATAGTACCCAGGGAGGAAGTGCTACAAAATTAGCAGCGTTTTTAGCAGAATTAAAACAAACAACGGGAATTGATGTGGCAGAAACCATTGAAACCCTCAGTCAAAATCATGCTCAACCTCAAGTGATTAACCCGGTTGTTTCTAAACCGTTAAACTCAGCCTCCAATCACTCCCTAGAACCCCTTAATTCTGACAGTTAAACCTTTAAAACCGGGTTAAAGGAGTAATAAGATTATTACTCCTGATTGACTTACCATTCTCGCTCTAAACGGGGGGGTAAACGTAGTTTTGGGAATCGATAAAACGTATTTCCTTCATCATCAATTTCAGGAAACGCGGCAAAAACTTGCACTTGATGATCTAAATATTTTTGAGTCACTTCTGCACTTACTCCGGCTAACGCAGACAGTTGAATTAAGGACACTCGACCATTTTGAGCCGCAATTAACCGATAAAATGCAGAATCTAATTGTCGTTGTTGTTCCCGATTATTTCCGATATTAACAATCAATAAAGTAACTAATACACCCAATCCAGCAATAGAAATTAATTCAAAGATAGCCATAATTAAAAAGATATTAGAGTAGAATAAAATAAATATTAACAGTTAACAATAGAGTCAACGGTTAACTGTTAATATTTAGCTTAATTAAGCAGGTTCAACCAAATTTTCAATGCCTTGAATCACTTTGGCAGATTCAATCACATCTCCTTTACGGAGTTGTTCTAACACTTCTTTTCCTTCAGTGACATATCCAAAGACAGCATAACGACCATCTAATAAATTAAGTCCTGCTGGAGTTAATTCCGGTTCAAATAGGAAGAAGAAAATTTGAGAAGACCCCCCATCCAGAATCGCTTCTGGACGAGCTAAAGCAACGGTTCCAAAAGCAGAAAAAGGCAGAACCGGATGCTCTTGATAACGACCGGATTCTTCAAAGGTCGTATTATAAATCGGTTCTTTTTCTCCTTGAACCAAAATTTCTAAAGGAATTCCTCGATATTTTCCAGTTTTCGGATCAATAAAACCGTCTTCAGGACCGTCAGGATCTCCCACTTGTAAGGCATAGGATTCTTCTGAACGGATGAATTTTAAATTATTATAAAATCCCCGTTCCACTAAGTCCACAAAATTACCCGCCGTAATCGGAGCACTATAACCATCCACAACAACGGTTAAGTCGCCTTTATTCGTTTGGATTTCAACCGTAGCTCGACCTTTAAGTTGAGGTAAATTAGAATATTCTGCTGGAACTTCAAAGGGAAATTCCTGTACCATTAATTCTTCTAATTTGCCAACGGTGTCTAACATTTTTCCCCGTGTTTCTAACACCGTTGTTGCGTCTTTGACTTCAACCGCAGAACGCAGGGTATCAAGGTCTTGTTTTAATTGGTCAATGAAAGCTTGAGCTTGGGGTTGACCTTCCTCTGGAATATTGGCCAAGAGTTCTGTTTCTTTGGTGGTTAAAACTCGGGATGCCGCCGTGACATCACTATTGACATTATTCCAACGTTTGCCTCGCAGTTGAGAGGCAATGGCTTCTAAACTCCCTTGCAATTTTCTCACCGCTTCGTTGTCAATGGGAAGGGCATAACGGAGCAACGCCGAACCATTCGTAATCGCATTCCCTTGAGGCAAAATACTTTCTCGTTTGGGTTGGCTCCCCCCATCCCACCAAGCGGCACTCAAACCCACCGACAGGGTAAACAGCAGTACAGCCACCAAACTTGTTCTCAACCAATGTTTATAGGTGTTTCTCATGGAATTGGACAAATGCAACATAAATCTTAACGTTTGTTCTCTTTACTCATCTTGCCATTATTTCAGTCAACCCTCACCGGAAAAAATTCATCCTCTGTTCCCCATTGAGGGGTAAAATAAGATGCCGATTATTCTGCCCAGGTATTAGCTTGCATGATTTCCAGTAACGACTTTCGCACAGGTGTCACAATTGTATTAGATGAATCCGTTTGGCGTGTCGTCGAGTTCCTCCACGTTAAGCCCGGAAAAGGGTCTGCTTTTGTGCGAACCAAACTCAAAAATGCAAAAACAGGTAACGTAGTAGAGCGCACTTTCAGGGCGGGAGAGACTGTTCCTCAAGCGATTCTGGAAAAAAGCGAAATGCAACACACCTATAAAGATGGGGAAGAATACGTCTTTATGGATATGGAAACCTACGAAGAAGGTCGCTTGAGTGCCGCTGAAATTGGTGATCGCGTTAAATATCTTAAAGAAGAAATGAAAGTTAACGTGGTTCGCTGGGGAACTCAGATTCTGGAAGTGGAACTGCCTAACTCTGTCACCTTAGAAGTGATTGAAACTGATCCCGGAGTCAAAGGAGATACCGCCACAGGGGGTACAAAACCCGCTATTGTGGAAACAGGTGCTCAAGTCATGGTTCCCTTATTTATTGCCAAAGGAGAACGCATTCGGATTGATACCCGGACGGACACTTATCAAGGTCGAGAATAAAGACTTTGGAACCATCATTTGAGATTCAACGGTGTCCAACTGACACAAAACAACAAGGGGTTTAGGATGTTGGGGGATTGGTTGTCAACCAACCCAACCAACTCAAATCTTGATAGACTGCAAATTTAGGGGAGACATACCAACTGTGCAACTAGATTTGAACCAGCTTCGTGAACTGCTGGCTGATCTCGATAAAACCAATATTTCAGAGCTAACACTCAAAAGCGCAGATTTTGAACTGACTGTTCGCAAACAAACTTCGCTGATTTCTCATGCTCTGCCACCCGTTGAGACACTCTTAACAGGTGTAGGCGGGAATTCACAGTTGGTATCGTCTCCGGTGGTTCCCACGGTCTTTGATTCCGTTGGTAGAACACCTTCTGCATCCCCTCCAACACCCTCTACAACGTCTCCACCCCCGTCGGTTGAATCAAAGTGGGTTGAAATTACTTCCCCCATGGTGGGAACCTTTTATCGGTCTCCAGCACCCGATGAACCGCCTTTTGTGGAAACCGGCGATCGCATTTCAATAGGTCAGACCGTTTGTATTATTGAAGCGATGAAATTGATGAATGAAATTGAAGCAGAATTTTCTGGCCAAGTCATGGAAATTTTAATTCAAAATGGTTCCCCAGTTGAATATGGTCAACCTTTAATGCGAATTAAACCCGACTAAGGAGTCGCCAAAAATTCTTGCTCAAAAATAGCACGGGTGATCGGTTGCGGAATTTCTAACCCTTCTCCCCCTAACACCGTTAAGGGTTTCCCGCCAACGGACAGCCATACTTGACTATTAGGATTGAGGGTCGTAGCCGTATACACCACTTGGCCTAAGCGTCCGATCATTGATGCACTTCCCCCCCCTTGGGTGAATTCGGGGGATAAGTCAACATAAATATTATCGTTATTCGTGGTTAACTTTAAGAGTGTTGTTCCTTTGGGAATTTCACTCGATGGGTCGTTATTAGGAGAACCTGTTAATAATCGTTCAAAGGTAACAGTTAACAATGCGGTGGGTTGATTTTGAGCTTGAATTTGTATCGGTTGTGGCACAATAACCGATTTACCGTTTTGCTCCTCCACCCAATACAGGGAAACGGTTTGTTCAATGTTTAGGGATGGGGAAGGAGAAACGAATGGACTGGGTGAGCTTGTATTGGGGGAAGAAATCACGGGTTCTTTGGGAGAACGAGAGGTTAATGTCCACCAGGTTATCCCTGCACCCACAGCAATTAAAACAGTGGCAATTCCAGCCACAATCCTCACAGGAATAATACGATTGTTTTGGGGATCTTCCAT
>NZ_JBJUDF010000043.1:0-4885 GCF_046067725.1 Planktothrix sp. | reverse complement strand
ACTAACCGCACCAACTCCTAAAATTTTAAGAGCAGAACGACGAGAAAGATTAGAAAATGAAGAGGAGTTAAATTGTTCAGTCATGGATCACTTAAACTTAAGGTTTTAACTGCAAATCGGTTTGAATTTGAGCTACAATTTTTAAGGGAGAATTTGAAATGTCAACATATAAGGCGGTTTGGGGTTCTTCTAAAATGTCTAATTGAGTCTCTAGGAGATTAGCTGACATAAAATGATTATAGCGATTTTGGAGGCGTTGTTGAATTAAGTTTTCTGACCCTTTTAAATAAACTAACCGCATTTGCTGAGGATCCCGCCATAACATTAGACGATAGGAATCCTTCAACGCTGAACAAGCTAAAACGACATTGTTTTGAGTTTCTAACCAATGGTCAATTGCCTTTTGAAGCAGTATTAACCAAGGCATTCGATCGCTATCCTCCAAGGGAATATTTTTGCTCATTTTAGCAATATTTTCAGCAGAGTGAAAATCATCAGCATCGTGAAATTGCCAATGCAAAGACTCCGCCAAAAGTTGACCAATTGTTGATTTCCCAGAACCGGAAACCCCCATCACTAAAATAATCATTATGGCTCAAAATAAGAGAACGTGAAAGATCAAAAAATTGTGCTAAAATATAGGTATAACTGATTTTTTTGAACACTGCAAATGGCAACAGAAATCGAACGGAAATTTTTAGTTAAAGGGGATGGATGGCGATCACTAGGCGTGGGAGAAATCTATCGTCAAGGCTATATTGCCAACAATAATGGACGAACGGTGCGAGTACGGGTGGTGGGAGAACAAGGCTATTTAACCATTAAAGGGTCAACAACGGGAATGAAACGGGCAGAATTTGAATATAAAATCCCCGTTGAAGATGCTCAAGAATTATTAGAAACCTTATGCGATCGCCCCTTAATTGAAAAAACACGATATAAAATTTTAATGGGGGATTTAACCTGGGAAGTAGACGAATTTTGGGGAGAAAATCAAGGATTAATCTTAGCCGAAGTGGAACTAGAAACCGAATATCAAAATATTGATATTCCTGATTGGATCGGAGAAGAAGTCACCTCCGATCCCCGATATTATAACTCCAATTTAGTTAAAAACCCCTTCAAATTATAGTCAAAAAGTGGAACGGGCATCTTGCCCGTACATACTGAAAGATAGAATTTGAGTTAAGTTAAAAGAGCGATCGCATTTTCCATCAAATCAGTCATAACAATCCATTTGGACTTCTGCATCATGCCTGAAATGACCGTCAAAGACCTAGAACGCATCGAGTCAGTCCTGAGTGAAGCAGGCTTGGACTATCAAATTGAAATTGAACAAGGTAACATTATCATTAAGAATCCATCAGATATTATCGCCAGTGAAGTTTCCCTAGAATTTGCTTGTCAACTCAGTAATTGGGTCAAACCTCGTCGCCTGGGTCGTGTTTTTGACTCCGCAGGAGGGTTTATTTTACCCAATAGTGACCTAAAAGCACCGGATGTGTCTTTTGTGTTGCGCGATCGCCTTCCCCGTAGTGTTCGCTATTTTGCCACTCTTGTTCCCGACTTAGTTGTTGAAGTAAAATCTCAAAGAGATCGCCTCAAAAAAATACGAGATAAAATTCAAGTCTATCTTCAACAAGGAGTTAAAGTTGCCATTCTGATTGATCCCGATACCTGTCAACTGGAAGTTTACCAACCCGATCAGCCAGTTATTGTATTAGGAAATGGTGATATTTTAACTCTAAGCGATCTCCTCCCCGGATGGGAATTAGTCGTTTCAGAAATCTGGCCTCCTGTATTTGATGAAGATGAATCATCCTAGACTCAAATTCAACCCATTATCCTCTATTAATATTATGAATACTGTTGAACTGCGGAAGCAAATCGAGCAAAATCTTTTACAAATCTCCCCTCAAAACCTAAAGACAATCGCTAAATTTGTTGAATTTATTAAACAACAAGAGAATGACCAAAATATTCATCCCCTATTGTCAGAAACAATTGCCTATAAACCTGCTTCTGGTCAATCAGTATTACGACACGCAGGCCAGTGGGTTGGTGATGACTTAGAGGACTGTCTTGACTTCGTAAATCAAACTAGAGGAAAAGTATTAACCAATAAACATATTAATCCTTTTGAATAATGTACCTTTTAGATACCAATCACTGTAGCCTTATTCTCCTAGAAAACCAGACTGTTATCCAAACCATAGAACAAATAGGAGAAACCAATATAGCCACCTCAGTTATTACAGCAGGTGAGCTAATTTACATGGCAGAAAATTCTAAAAATAAAGAGCAAAACTTAAGCTTGATCAACCAATTTATTGAAGATATTAGAGTTTATTATATTGATGAAGAAATAGCCAAAGTCTATGGACAGATTAAAGCAGCCTTAATCAAGGAATTTGGCCCCCAACAAAAAACGAAACGAAAAACAACTAAAATTACAGAGTTAGGTTTTGATGAAAATGATCTGTGGATAGCTGCTATTACTCGGTTTCATGATCTGACCTTAGTAACATCTGATAGCGACTTCACCCGCATCCAAACCGTTATCAATTTAACCATAGAAAACTGGAGAACATAAAGAGTAGGGTGGATCGCAACTTAAATTCCTCTTTGTGCCTTTGTTCTTCAAAAATCCCCCCAAAAAAAGGAGGGATTTCTAACAACAAATTAAGGTAAATCCGTCTGTCCCATCAAATATAAATCACATTCACGGGCAGCACCCCGACCTTCATTAAACGCCCAAACCACAAGGCTTTGACCCCGACGACAATCACCCGCCGCAAACACCCCCGGAATACTGGTAGCATACTTGCCATGTTCAGCTTTAACATTACTGCGGGCATCCCGTTCTAAACCCAAAGCATCTAATAGCGGTTGTTCTGGCCCTAAAAAGCCCATCGCTAATAACACTAATTGTGCGGGAATCACCTTTTCTGTCCCCGGAATATGCTTCGGAATAAACTGACCCTTCTCGTTTTTCGCCCATTCCACCTCAACAGTATGAATGGCTGTAACATTGCCATTATCATCCCCTTCAAACTTCGTGGCCGTTGTTAAATAAACACGGGGGTCAGCCCCAAATTTCGCTGCGGCTTCTTCCTGACCATAATCCATTTTATAAACCTTCGGCCATTCCGGCCAAGGGTTATTGGCAGCCCGTTCTAAGGGAGGTTTGGGTAAAATTTCCAACTGCACCACACTGTTGCAACCGTGACGAATGGACGTTCCCACACAGTCCGTCCCCGTATCTCCCCCTCCAATAATCACCACATCTTTCCCCTCGGCGGAGATAAAATCACTTCCCGGCTGTCGATTTAAAACCGCTTGGGTGTTAGCCGTCAGGAACTCCATTGCAAAATGAATCCCCTTGAGATCTCGCCCTTCAATGGGAAGATCACGGGGTTTGGTCGCCCCGGTACACAAAATCACCGCATCAAATTCTTTTAACAGGTTTTCGGCGGGAAAGTCCTTGCCAACTTCGGTATTGCAAATAAACTTAACGCCCTCGTCTTCCAATACCTTCAGCCGTCGTAGGACAACTTTTTCTTTATCGAGTTTCATATTGGGGATACCATACATTAATAATCCCCCTGGACGGTCAGCCCGTTCAAACACCGTGACCCAATGACCCGCTTTATTCAGTTGCGCCGCCGCACATAACCCCGCAGGGCCAGAACCAATCACCGCGACTTTCTTTCCCGTGCGTTTGCTCGGAGTTTCAGGAGTGATCCAGCCTTCCTCCCAGCCTTTATCAATAATTGAACATTCAATATTTTTAATCGTAACCGGAGGGTTATGAATGCCCAGAACACAGGAACCCTCACAAGGCGCCGGACAAACCCGACCTGTAAATTCAGGGAAATTATTAGTTTTGTGGAGACGGTCTAAGGCTTCTTTCCAAAGTCCGCGATAAATTAAATCGTTCCATTCAGGAATCAGGTTATTGATGGGACAACCACTAGCCATCCCACTAATCATGGTTCCTGTATGACAAAAGGGAGTGCCACAGTCCATACACCGGGCGGCTTGGATGCGAAGCTTGTCATCCTCCATTGGGAGATGAAATTCATCCCAATTCCCAACCCGATCTAGGGGCGCGAGTTCCGCCGCGAGTTCACGAGCATATTCCAGAAAGCCAGTCGGTTTTCCCATAATTTTTTCCGTTAAACTGTTGAGTATTGGTTGTTAGCAATCTTGATTCGGTTTACGGTCAAGGTTGTTTAATATATTCGCAGGGCTGTTGTTGAAAGGCTTAAATTGTTAGTTTTTCAACCTTCAGCCTGTTTTTTTCTGGAAATCGTCAACAACTGATGACAAATTAGCAATTAACAAATTTGAGATAAGCTCCTGAATTCCGATGAATATCTGATGATAGTTTAATTTTTCCTATTTTGATTTGCTCTGTTGAATTTTAAGGCATTTTTAACATGAATTTAAAGAGTTTTCAATATTTCTTAATGATGCCGAGTGTCGAAATCCATCCGATTTTATCCTTTTTGTTTGATCAGAAAACCTTGGCTGCATAGAAACTTCAAATATTATCATGAATTATTAATAATTTTATTAATAATCAAATGCTGAGGTGTAGGCAATACTGCTGATCGATACTTTTTTGCTAACATTTGCTAACAAATATATAAGTTAAGATGTTCTCTCAACCAAGGCGTATCAACCAATGCACGAAGGAAGATCCCTCGCGCACCATTTAGATCCCTGTCCATCTTTAATCGGGTAGAATTCGATTTAATCGTTTTTGCTCCACCCAAATTCTTGATAATTTCACCTGTCCATGACACCGTTTTAGAAGTGTAAGCTTCGTTACAGTCAATCACAACTTTATGGTTTTCCCAAGCTTTCCATTTCAGAAATT
>NZ_JBJUDF010000042.1:0-36828 GCF_046067725.1 Planktothrix sp. | reverse complement strand
CACCATCGAATGGATACCGAAACAGATTCCCCATAGCTTGAAATCCTATTTATTAGGTTTAACCTTTGGGTTAGTGGCTTCTCCCTGTAGTACCCCTGTTTTAGCTACATTATTAGCCTGGGTTTCTACCACAGGAGATATTGTTTTAGGAGGGGTTTTATTATTAGCTTATGCGGTGGGTTATGTTGCACCCTTAGTATTAGCAGGAACCTTTACAGCGACCCTTAAAAAAATACTCGAACTGCGAAGATGGTCAAGTTGGATTACGCCTACCAGTGGGGTATTATTAGTAGGATTTGGTGTATTTTCGCTATTGTTTAGATTGCTACCTGTTACTTAATCTAAGAGGAAAATCAAGATGAATCCAGAACTTTCATTGTTTCAAAAAATTATTCAAGGAGAAACCGAAATTCAAAAAAGAATTAGAAAAGAAATCCTTCCAGTTTTAGCGGATTTAAGATTAGCGATTTTATTGTTGTTAATTATAGCGGTTTTTAGTATTTCAGGAACGGTTATAGAACAAGGTCAATCCTTAGAATATTATCAATCTAATTATCCTGAAAGTCCGGCTTTATTTGGTTTCTTAACCTGGAAAATTATTGCCTTGATCGGATTGGATCATGTTTATAGAACTTGGTGGTTTTTATCAATTTTAGTGCTATTTGGCAGCAGTTTAACTGCTTGTACTTTTACCCGACAATTACCAACATTAAAAGCCGCCCGTCGCTGGACGTATTACGATAAACCTCAACAATTTAAAAACATTGCGTTAAGTGCAGAATTAACCAAAGGTTCCTTAACCGCTTTAGAACCTTTGTTGAAAAAACGCAATTATTTAGTATTTCAAGAAGGAAATAAACTCTATGCAAGACGGGGAATCAGTGGCAGAATTGGGCCGATTATTGTTCATGCAAGTATGTTAATTATATTAGCTGGATCGATTCTTGGTTCAATCACCGGATTTACCGCCCAAGAAATGATTCCAGGGGGCAATATTTTTCAAGTTAAAAATATTATCGATGCGGGACAATTTTCTCAGCCTCAAATTCCCAAAGATTGGGGAATTAAAGTCAATCGATTTTGGATTGATTATGATCCTGATGGTCGAATTGATCAATTTTATTCCGATTTATCGGTTATCAACCAACAGGGGGAAGAATTAGACCGGAAAACAATTCACGTTAACGAACCATTGCGCTATAAAGGAGTTACATTTTATCAAGCAGATTGGGGTATTGGGGCGTTACGAGTCCGCGTCAATAAAAGTCCTGTATTTCGTTTACCAATGGCACCCTTAGACACCGGAGGTCAAGGTCGAATTTGGGGAACTTGGATTCCGATTAAACCGGATTTTAGCGCCGGAGTTTCAGTCTTAGCTAAAGATTTAAAAGGAACTGTATTAGTCTATAACGGAAAGGGTGAATTAGTGTCAACCGTCCGTGAGGGAATGTCAACCGAAGTGGATGGGGTGACGTTATTTATTGATGAGTTAATTGGAAGTACAGGATTACAAATTAAAGCAGATCCAGGGATTCCCATTGTTTATTTAGGGTTTGGATTGTTAATGATTAGTGTGATGATGAGTTATGTTTCTCATTCTCAAATTTGGGCGTTAAAAGATGGCGATCGCTTATATATTGGGGGCAAAACTAATCGAGCAAACGTCACATTTGAACGGGAAATTGTTGCCATTTTGGATGACTTAAATGCTCAGGATGGAAACAATATTTCATTAGGTAATTTATCAGAAAGTCCCCAAAGTTAATGATAGAAACCGGGTTTCTTGAAGAAACCCGGTTTCTAGGTAGAGGTAACAACAATTTGATCTACTTTTATGCAGGCGTTCCAAAATTTTGTGTCCAATAGTGGTTAAAATTTTCATTACCTGTGTCATTGCCTAAATAGTAATAGCCCACACCAATTTCTGTTAAATTCGGATTCAGAATATTAGCACGATGTCCAGGGCTGTTCATCCATCCGTTAACAACTTGTTCTGGTGTTGTTTGACCTGCTGCTATATTTTCGGCTGCCCAGGAGTAATTATATCCTGTCGCTTCAATTCGATCAAAAGGGCTACTGCCATCGAGTCCGTTATGATCAAAATAATCTTGCAGTGCCATATCTTGACTATGACTTTCTGCTGCTACTTCTAATTGGTAATTATAGGTTAGAGGCAATAACCCAGCATTCAAACGTTCTTGATTAGTCAGTTCAAAAACACGCTGTTCAAATGATTCAAACTCATTTGAAGTGGTTTCCCCAAAACTAGCCGCCGTCAAGTTACTAACAGAAATATTATTAATTTGGGCTAATTGTTCTCCTGTGCTTTGAACAATAATGAGAGTGTTTGATGCGGAAGGTTGCAATAGAATATCATTAAATGTTATCCCATCTGGAAGTTTAATCTGATCCGTACCATTGGCAAAGTCCGTAATCATATCAAAACCTCCATCTGTCACTAAAACAAAGGTATCTTTTCCTATTCCTCCTGTTAAAATATCATTATCTTTATCTCCTGAAAGAATATCATCCCCCCCATCTCCAAACAATTGATCACTATTTTTTCCCCCATATAAACTATCGTTACCGTCTCCTCCTCTAACAATATCTTGATCTAAATCTCCTGCTAAGAAATCATTCCCACTTCCTCCATCGAGAATATCATCTTGTTTGCCGCCTCTGAGGGTATCAATTCCTCCGTTTCCAATTAAGGAATCTAAACCTGTATTTCCATTAATAAATTCACTATCTTCTGAACCGATAACCGTATCATTCCCATCCAGGGCTAATAAACCGCCAGGGTAATTTTTGAGTTGTCCAAAAGATAAAATAATTGATTCTGCGGTGTTATCTCCAACTAGAAAAGATAGACCGTTTTGAATGTTAGGTTGTAGTGTCATAGTTACTCAATGATGGAGGTAAAAAACACTTAATATTTTTCAGGTATCAAGTAAAATTTGATAGGGTTTACAATTGTTAACAGATCAACGGTTGACCAGTAGGGTTAATTTCTGATCCAAACCATAAAGCTCTATATCCTTCATGCAAACTAACACCTAATTCTTTACCTTAAACAATATTAGCAAAAATTTTGCCTTCATCCCCAAGAGATTTATCAATTTTTTACAGCTTAATTTGGGTTTGGAGCCATTTTGCAGTTTCTAGTCCTGATTTTAATGCCGCTTCAAGATGATTTCCGCTACACCAATCTCCAGCACAAACTAAAGGTAAAGGTGTTGTGGTTGCTAAACAAGAAAGACTTAAAGGTTGACGACAAAACCCATAACGCCAACGATGAATTTGTATCCATTCTGGAGTTTCCCAACCCGGTAATATAGTATTTGCAGCTTGATGAATTAACTGCTGTCCGGCTAAGGTTAAATCCGTTTCTTCTAAATATTGTTCTGCAAATTGAGCATTACTTTGAATCACAAAAACAGGTTGTGTTGCATTCAATCGTTTACTGCTATCAACGCCCACCCAATCTAATATTTGATCATCACAGAAACGAACGGCTTTCCAGGTTGGTAATTCTTTATATTTTTCCTTTGAATAACCTGCTATTACCGTAAGGCAAGGATCATATTCAACGGATTTTATTATATCTAAAAAATTAAGTTCAACCTCAGTATTAGCAGCTTCAAGTAACATCAATGCTTGAGGCGCGGGAATGGCAATTACAAGGGATTTAGCTAGGATAGGAGGTTCTAGGGTATTACTATTCGTTGATTGAATCTGACATTTCCAAATCTTTTCAGGGGTGATAGTTAATGACTCAACTTTACTATTTAACTGAAGATTTAACCCATTTGTCAAAAACTTACCGACGGTACTCATACCAGAAGGAATAATATAATAAGGTTGATCAATAACTTGAGATTGAAGTTGATTTTCTTTAAATTCATAAAGCTTATTTGTCCAGAGTTGTAGTTGATTTTCTAACGGTTCACAGGTTTTTAACTGTTCAATTAATTGTATTAATAGTTCTCCTTTAGGTTCTAAATAACGCACCCCATGATCGGCGCGGCTTCCTGATACTCTTCGGGTTGCCATTCGTCCTCCTACTCCCCTTGATTTATCTAAAACAATGACACTATATCCAGCTTTTTGTAACTGTTGGGCACAAGTTAAACCGGAGGCTCCAGCACCAATAATAGCAACATCAAATGTTATTGAATTCATAGGGATAGTAAAAATTCGGTTGACTAAATTATAAATCTATATGACAACCAACTTTCCCAAATAGTAGTAGAATAGGATAGAGAAAAACTCCGAATTGAGGAGGATATCAACGTTGGACGAACTTAGATCCGCATTAGAACTAGCAACAGAAGAGGAGTTACAACAGTTAACAGAACTTTTGTTTAGTCGGGGTTTAAACCCTTTAGATTATGTGCAGACTCCTACTACCATTGATGTTCAAAGTCGAGACCGAGAAGCCTGGTTAGATGCTTTAGAACAACGTTTTCGCTATCTTGCCGCCGATGGGATAACGGTATTGCGAGGAAAAACGCAACAGGTCACTTACCGCCAAGCCTTAATTCAAGTGTGCCGTTATTTGAAAATTCCCTATTCAAAAAAACTATCAACTCCTGATTTAGAAGCCGAAGTTTTTTTACATCTTTTAGGTCAAACTTGGAAGCATCTCCCCCAGTCAGAACAAGCGGCATTAACCCAACGAGTTCAAAAAGCATTAACAGAAACAAGACCCTTAAAACCTCTGCCGATTTCTGCTCAAAAAGATCCGTTAGGTTGGGTTTTTAAAGCGGGAAGTTTAGTGGCAGTAAATTCTGTCATGAAACCCTTAATTTTAGGACAAATTGCCCGTCAATTTGCCTTACATTTTGCTAAATATCAAGTCGCAAAGGAAGCATTAATTGTAGGAGGAAGCACCGCAGCAGCACAATTCCAAAATTATGTTGCCATTCAAACGGCAAACCGAGGAATGGCAGTTACGGCGGCAAAATATGGGTTAACTCGTAGCGTTTTTTCTTTCTTAGGGCCCTTATTATGGACGTGGTTAATTGCTGATTTAGGATGGCGGACAATTTCTACCAATTATGCCCGAATTATTCCCACTATCTTTACTTTAGCTCAAATTCGTTTAACTCGTTCAGATTGGGCTTATACTTAATGTTAATTTCAGGTTTGATAACGAGCTATAACTCATGAAATTTATCCTTTTACCCCACCCAGAACAACGATTACAGTTACCTTGGAATTGTTTACAATGGGGGGTATTTTTATTCCCTATTTTACCTACATTTGGCGGAATTGCTATTTTTTGGGGAACCTTGATCACATGGAAACGCCAGTTTAAATCTATTCGACAAAATCCGATTAATCAAGGGTTAGGGATTTTAAGTTTATTATTAATAATAATTTCTTTTTTAGCTCATAACCTAGTTGAATCTTTTATCGGTTTAAGTAATTTTATTCCCTATTTCATTGTATTTGCGGGATTAAGTGAAATCATCCAAACACCGAAGCAACTACGGTGGCTATCCGGGTTAATGATTCTTTCAGCAATTCCCGTTATAATTTTAGGATTAGGACAACAATATTTAGGATGGTCAGGAATTGATAGTTTACAAGGGATTTTAGGTTGGAGTTTACATCTGAATGGAAATCCTCCGGGTCGAATGTCTTCCGTTTTTATGTACGCTAATATTTTTGCTGCTTATTTAGTGATTATTTTTACTTTAACCCTAGTATTCTTAATAGAAGAATGGCAGAATCAATCTGAAACGTCAATCTTTCCAATTCAGAATTCTAAATTGAGAATAACCTTATTAGTATTTACCTTATTATTAACCGGAATTGACTTAATTTTAACCAACTCTCGTAACGCTTGGGGATTAGCCGTTTTATCCAGTTTAGCTTATGCTTTATATTTAGGCTGGTGGTGGTTAATTTTATTCGTCAGTACAGGAGTAACAGCCGTTTTAGGGTCAGCATTTGCACCCTCTCCCCTACGAGAAGGATTAAGAATGATTATTCCCGCTTATTTTTGGCAAAGAATTACGGATCAAAATTTTGTTCGTCCCGTAGAAACCTTAAGAATTACCCAATGGAAATTTACCTTAAATTTAACTCAAAATCGACCTTTAACCGGATGGGGATTAAGAAATTTTACCCCGCTTTATGAAGCTAAAATGAACGTTTGGTTAGGTCATCCCCATCATTTATTTTTAATGATGTTTGCTGAAATCGGAATTCCTACAACCTTATTTTTTATGTTCATAGTCGGTGCAATATTAACTCAAGGATTTTTATTATTAAAAAATAGCTTAATAAATCCTTCAGATCGATTGATTTATTATAGCTATTTAATCACGTTTTTAGCCTTAATTATATTTAACTGTTTTGATGTTTCCTTATTTGATTTTCGAGTGAATATCTACGGTTGGCTAATTTTATCAGGAATTTGGGGAGTAGCTTGTACAATTCAAAAAACCAACCCTTATAAAACTTTATCGTAACATCGAATATCTGGCGGACTTGCAACTAAACCTTCAATTAGAGTTAAAGCTTGTTGAAGATGAACACTGGCTAAATGGGTTTGTAAATGTTCTAAACTTTCCCATTCTTCTACAAAGGTAAAATCGGTCATATCTTCTTGATTTTGTAATAAATCATATTGTAAACAACCTGATTCTTGGCGAGTCGGTTCAACTAACGCCAGTAATACCGCTTTTAAGGTTTCTACTTTATCGGGTAACGCTACAACACGGGCTATAACCTGTAAGGTTTGAGTCATTTTAAGTTCTCCTTCAATTCAGTTGATTGATTAATATTTACCCTATAAACTCCTCAATAATTCCACCGCAACCCGTCGATAATCCGAAGCCGCTTCCCTGGCATTATGACTTTTCGCTTGAATAATCGGAACCCCTTCTAACGGACATCGTTCATGGGCTTTATAAGCTCGAATAATATTTTTAAACACCGGAATTCCCGCTTCTTGTAACGATTTTTGGGCTTCAAACGCATCCCCTAAACTCCGAGGATCAACCTTCGTCATTAACACCCGATGGGGAACCTTTGAAGGGGTAATGGTCGATTTCACCGTTTCAATTAACGCCACTAAATCCATCGGCGCCGCTTGGGTTGGTAAGACCAAATAATCGGCGACTTGAACAACAGCCAATAACCCATCGGATTTTAACGCCGGAGGAGTGTCCACCACCACTAACTCATACTCTTTAATCAGTTTCAACCGAGACAACAAACTGGGGTCAGTCTCCGAAGAATGCTCAAACGGCATTTCTCCCCGTTGACCTTGTTCAGCCCACCAACAAGCTGAACCCTGGGGGTCTGTATCCACCAACAGCGTGCTAAAGTGATTAGCAAGAATCGCAGCCATGTTAATCGCGGTTGTGGTTTTACCCACTCCCCCTTTCCCATTCGCGATCACAAGGATTTTGGCCATAGTTTATAGTCCGGTCACAAGCAAACATCAGTCTAGTTTATCAAGCTGTTCGTCTTAAGCGTTCATCATTAACCGAAAAAGAGGTAATCTGAATCCGTTATCAATTAAGCTAAAAATTAATATAGCGGAATGTAAGACTATGGATGCCACAGAACTCTGGCAACGCTACCAAGATTGGCTATACTATCACGACGGTTTAGGACTGTACCTAGATATCAGTCGAATGCGATTCGATGATGAATTTGTTGCATCCTTATTGCCCAAGTTTGATCATGCTTTTCAAGCAATGGACGCTTTAGAAAAAGGAGCCATTGCTAATCCCGATGAAAATCGCATGGTCGGTCATTATTGGTTGCGTGACCCGGATCTCGCCCCGACCCCAGACCTGAAGCAAGAAATTGTTGAAACCTTAGAACACATTGAAGCCTTTACTCAAAAGGTTCATCAAGGCGCAGTCAAACCGCCTCAAACCCCCAAATTCACCGATATTTTATCGATTGGGATTGGCGGATCGGCTTTAGGCCCCCAGTTTGTGGCTGAAGCCTTAGCCCCGGAACATCCCGCCTTGAATATCCATTTTATTGATAATAGCGATCCCGCAGGGATTGATCGGGTGTTAAGGAAAATTGGCGATCGCCTTAACAGTACCTTGGTGCTGGTGACTTCCAAATCCGGTGGTACTCCCGAACCTCGCAACGGCATGATTGAGGTACAAAACGGCTTTGCCGCACAAAATTTGGACTTTGCCAAACAAGCCGTTGCTATTACCGGAGTCGGCAGTAAACTCGATCAACAAGCCCACGCAGAAGGCTGGTTAGCGACCTTTCCGATGGCCGATTGGGTGGGGGGACGGACATCAGAACTCTCAGCCGTTGGACTCTTACCAGCAGCCCTACAAGGCATTAAAATTCGGGGGATGTTAGACGGGGCAAAAGCGATGGACATCGCCACCCGCCAACCGGATCTTAAAACCAATCCCGCCGCATTATTGGCTTTGGCTTGGTATTACGCAGGAAATGGCAAGGGTGAAAAAGATATGGTGGTTTTACCCTACAAGGATAGTTTGCTGTTGTTTAGTCGCTATTTACAACAGTTAGTGATGGAATCCTTGGGCAAAGAAAAAGACCTCGATGGCAATTTGGTCTATCAAGGAATTGCCGTTTATGGTAATAAAGGCTCGACGGATCAACACGCCTATGTTCAGCAATTACGAGAAGGAGTTCCTAACTTTTTTGTGACGTTAATAGAAGTGTTAAAAGATCGCTCAGGAACTGCTGTTGAAGTAGAACCAGGAGTCACCTCTGGAGATTACTTATCGGGATTTTTACAAGGAACTCGCCAAGCGTTGTATGAAAATCATCGCGATTCAATTACAATTACCGTTCCTGAAGTTAATCCCGAAATTGTCGGGGCTTTAATTGCGTTGTATGATCGGGCTGTGGGTTTATATGCCTCTTTAGTTAATATCAACGCTTACCATCAACCTGGTGTTGAAGCAGGCAAAAAAGCAGCCGCAGATATTCTGGATTTACAACGAAAAATCATTCAACTCCTGCAACAAGCAGGTCAACCCCTGTCCCTAGAAACCTTGGCAGCACAGGCGGGAGCACCTGAACAAATTGAAGCCATTTATAAAATTCTGCGGCATTTAGCCGCCAATCAACGCGGGGTCTTATTAGAAGGAGATCCAGGAAAACCCACTCACTTAATGGCAAGCTATATATAAATAAACCTGTAGAGTGTAGGGTGTGGAAAACAAGTGCGAAGCATGAAATACCAAGCTCGTAGTGCAGAGTACCAAGCCAAAACTTAACTCTTTCTTCCCCGCCCCCTGCCCCTCTTCTTCCCCTGCCCCCCTGCTCCCCTTTCTCCCCCTACCCCCCTGCTCCCCCTGCTCTCCCCTCCTTATCCCTATGCCCTTAACAATTTTGGTTGTTGATGATGATTTAGGGACTCGTCTCTCGATTAGTGATTACCTGGACATTTCAGGTTATTCTGTGATTTCCGCAGAGAATGGTCAGGAGGCCCTGCGCCTGGTGGAGCAGTATCAACCCCACCTGATCGTTACCGATATTGCGATGCCTGAAATGGATGGCTATGAACTCATCAAACGAGTCCGCGCCCGTCCTGTATTTCGTCTGCTTCCGGTGATTTTTTTAACAGCCCACACCAGTACCAAAGAACGCATCCGAGGCTATCAATTAGGCTGTGATAATTATTTACCCAAACCATTTGAGTTAGAAGAGTTGGGGGTCGTCATTCGTTCGTTATTAGAGCGATCGCAATTAATTGAGTCCGAGTGGCGAGTCCGTCTCGCTGATAGTGTAACGGATATTTCTGAAACTTCTTCCGAACCTGTGAGCTTAAAGTCAGAACCGCCCTTAGAAATTAATTTGACACAACGGGAGCGGGAAGTCTTGGATTTGTTAGTGGAAGGACTCTCCAATATTGCCATTGGTGAGCATTTGCATCTCAGTCCCAGAACCATTGAAAAATATGTCAGTAGTTTATTAAGAAAAACTGATAGTAATAATCGAGCCGAGTTAATTCGGTTTGCCCTTAAGCATCATTTAATTTCTTGACATTGTTTACTAAACGTTATTCTCAACTTTTACCTAAATTGGGATGATTTAAAATTTGATCAACAATCGTAAAATTAATTTTACACTTCTATAAACTTTTAAAAAATCTTTACATTTCTTCATCATCTATTTTGAATATTCGTTGTATTGCTCAATTACAAATGATGTTGAAAGAGCGAGGAACCCTAACAACCCTCTTAATGACTTCCTTTATCTTTCCCTTTGCATTTATTGTTGGGTACTGCACTAACTTAGGGTTAAATATTTTAGGAGTCAGTTTCTAAATGATGGCATTATCATCGGTTAAAACGGGAAAAAAAGGAATCATTTCTTGCTTAAAAACAGAGGATGAAGCCTTAATGAGAAAGTTAATGGCTTTGGGAATTATGCCCGGAATTAATATTGAATTAGAACAGAAATTCCCGTCTTATATTATTAAAATAGGCAGAACTCGCGCCACCTTAGACCAAGAAACAGCCGCACGTATTTATATTCAATAAAGCCAGTCTAAACTGGGGAAGTCTTAACTGATTTAACTCCCCATTCCCCCATCGGGAAGGGGGTTAGGGAGTTCAGTTAATCTTCAGATTTCTCGAAATCTAACGCCGCAGAATTCATACAATACCGTTGTCCGGTGGGTTTAGGGCCATCATTAAAAACATGACCTAAATGGGCATCGCAAGCCGCACAGAGAACTTCTGTTCGACGCATGAAGAAGCTAAAATCATTTTCACACCTAATATTATCTTCTTTAATGGGTTGCCAAAAACTCGGCCATCCGGTTCCTGACTCAAATTTTGTTTCCGAACTAAATAATTCTGTACCACAACAAACGCATTTATAAATTCCCTTTTCTTTATTGTTATGGTATTTGCCTGTAAATGCGCGTTCAGTACCTTTTTTGCGAGTTACATGGAACTGTTCCTCGCTTAATTGTTCTTTCCATTCCGCATCTGTTTTTTTGATTTTTTCTACCATAAAACCTCTAACCAAGATGTACTGTGATGATTTTCAAGATTAAAATTAGTTACGAGTTAACCATTTTTGAGCATTCAGGCGTTGAACGACTCCAAACACTAATAAATCCAGGGTAATTTTTCGTTCATCTACTAAAAAGGATTCAATGGTAGAAGGTTGATTCCCATTTAATGCACAGGTAAATAGTTTTTGGCTGCTGATATCTTCATTGGGAAAATAAACATTAAACTGTCGTTTTCCCGCTTGCCATTTACCAATAACTTGCCAACAATCTTGATTCACACCTAACCCAGACGGAAATTTTTCTTGAGAAAATTTCAAATCTAAATCATCAATTCCTTGACGATTAAATGCTTGTTGTAAGGCGGGGAGATAATCTTGTTGAATAAACTCACCGAAGGGTTTATCTTCTAACGCAGGTGCTTTAGGTTTCTTATCGGCGGGTTTTTTCGCTTCTGTTTCCGGGGTAGCTTCAGCTTGGGGTTTAGTTTCCTCAGACATGGAGAGTTCCTTTAGTTAATTTCAACAACAATTTACAACAATCTTTAAGATATTTTAACGGATCACAGAACCCTGTCTAGGGGTGGGAAAACCCAACCCCCTAATTTTTTGTATTTCCGGTTAAATTTCTGCAACCGCCCGTTCAATTAACCGACGAGCTAAGGTTTGAGTTCCCGTATGGGTATAATAGTTGGTGGTCATGTCCAAAAATGCCGCCACATAATCTAACTTATCATTGGTAATATCGACAAACCCTTGCAGATTTTTCACCACTCTTTCAGGAGTTAAATCATGTTGGGAAACAAAATCACCCATCCAACCCGTGACGGAACCAAAACTCTGTTGAATAAAGTTTAATTTTCCTTCAGAATTCCCCCCCGGAACTACATCTTTAATGCGTTTAAACCCTTCATTTTGATCTAATTCTTTGGGGGTTAATCCTTCAATCGTTGATAACGCTGAACTAATAAAATCGGGCCCCAAGGGAATTAAACCATCCAAACAAACTAAGGCGGTCATTCGCATTAAAGATTCGCCACCATAATCACCTAATGCACCCACGAAATCCCCAATACTATCACCTGGAATTCCATTAATTAAGCAAAATCCTACTAATTCTGCTACTAATTTCAAGGATAAATCAATCGTTTGGGCTTTATTGGCTTTAGGAGTTAAATGATTTAAAAAGCCTAAAAAGCTAACATTTTCTCCAATTTTATTGGCTAAAGCTGCCGTGCCTAAAGCGGTTCCAGCACTATCAATAGTTTGATATAACCACAACGCCCGTTGATAGCCTTGATTTTTATCATTATAGAGCCATAATGCCCGTTCACTAATTTGTTGAATCAAAGCCGGATCACTTTCTCCGGTAATGGTGCGAACGCTATTTTCAAACCCTACTAAATTATTCCATTCACCCGGAATTACAAAGTCTAACCCCCGTAAAACCATGACGGTAATTCCGCCTGTGGGTAATTCATCGACTAATTGAGTAATTGATTTGCTCACAATTATTCTCCTAAAAAAACAAGTATTTTAAAAAAGCTAATTATCCGGCTATATTTGATATTATTTTAGCTTGGATAACCCCTGTAAATCAAATTTACCAATCCATTCTTCTCGGTCATCTGCATCAAAAGAATCCGAACGAGATTGAACTTTAACTTGATAGCGATTAGCAACTAAAATCGCAGTGCTAGTAGTCCCTTGAGTCACGGATGGAAATCCATCAATGGTTTTGCTACTGCTTTGATATTTTGTCGCGGCACTGGGGTTATTAGCAACATCATTAATGGAAAGCATGGCTACATTCTGCCCATTTTCGTTTAATTTGGCTTCCGCAAATCCGGTTTTTTCTTGGGCAAAAACCACCTTATATTCATCTTCGCTTTTAGGGAAAAACTGATTAAAACTTCCCCCTGAAACGGGTTTTTGCGTCGCCACAGGTTGGGCGGGACTACTAACAGATGGATTACCTTGGGGCGGTGCAGAAGTTGTTCCTGTACAAGCGGATACAAATAATGATAGGGCTAAGGTAAAGGCAATTAACAGTTTAGGAAATCGTTTGAAATTCATGGGTTTAGTTTAACAAAAGGAAAAAATAACCCATAATTTCCTTAAAATCAAGGAAAATAACGGTTATTTTCCTTAGTATAGTTCATAATTTATAATATTGATTGCCTTAAGGATTCAAGGTATTTATACCATCGGACAGCAAGAGAAATTTCAGTGAAAGGAATTTGGACAATTTGAGCCGCATCGCTGAATCTAAATTCTAAGGCGATCGCTTTTCCTTTTTCTGGGGGAAAATTAGGATCAATAACCTGATTATCCACGAATAGAGCCAAAGAGGTAACATCTTTGAGGGAAAAGGTTTGTAGATTAATTGGCCCTTTACGGGTCGGTTTTCCCCAGGTTAAGGTTGTTTCCTTTAACCCCAAGACCGCATAAATATCATATTTGGCTTTATCAAAATCCGTCGCCCAAGTTTGATAAGCTTCCAGTTTTTGGTATTCATTCCAACCCGACCAAGCTAAACCGATAAACACCGCCAACAGAGGAAGCCACAATAAACCTCGTTCCATAACCCGTTTACTCCGTATAAATTTATTGTTGATGATAGTGAGTTTTGAGAACACTAGATACAATAGAAACACAAGATTGTATTCAGACTCAAGAAACCCGGTTTCTGCCTTTGTCTTGTCCGTTGTCATCAAGATTAAGTTTTAGAAACCTTGTTTCTAGGAACACCCAACTTCTCATCAACCTTAAGGGTTGAAAAACGATGAAAAAATTTTTCCTATTCTGCTTATTTTTAATTGGTTTAGGCTGGGCAATTTCTAATTTTTCCGGTCTAGCGAATCAAGGCAGTTATGACAGTATTGTACTAGATTTCCGAGAATCTTTAGGAGAACCAGAAATTGCTAACCAAGTTCGATCCCTAGCTGAACAATATCAAGTAGTTCCTGCTCTCAATAGTGAATTTTCTCAAGGGGATCATGTTTATGTCGTTCGGGGGGATAAAGACCTGCTTAAATCTCTGAAGAAATCCTTCGGTAAACAAACAGAATTGATTGAACCGAACTATATTTATCGAGCGGATGAAATGCCTGATCAAAATTCACAGGCTGCCTTAATTTATCATACACCTTATAGCCTTCCCAATGATCCATTATATGGTCAACAATGGAATTTCCGCAGTATTAATCTCGAAGGAGCTTGGAGTGAAACTCAAGGGGAAGGAATTACCGTTGCAGTTATTGATAGTGGAGTCAGTCAGGTTCCCGATTTAGAACAAACTCAATTGGTCGAAGGCTATGATTTTGTTAACGATAAAATAGATGCCTTTGATGATAATGGACATGGAACCCATGTAGCAGGAACTATTGCTCAATCTACCAATAATAATTATGGCGTAACCGGAATTGCTTACAAAGCTAAAATTATGCCATTAAAAGTATTAAGTGCTGGGGGTGGAGGAACGGTTTCTGATATTGCTGAAGCGATTAAATTTGCGGCGGATCATAACGCCGATATTATTAACTTGAGTTTAGGCGGAAGTGGCGAAAGTGATTTAATGCAAGAAGCCATTGATTATGCCTATTCTAAAGGCGTTGTCATAATCGCTGCGGCTGGAAATGCCGGACAAAATTCTGCTGGATATCCGGGTCGTTATCCGAAAGTTTTAGGGGTTGCGGCGTTAGATGCGGCGGGAAATAAAACCCCCTATTCTAACTATGGTGCAGGAGTGGATATTGCGGCACCTGGGGGATTAATTGAAGGTGAAAATGAAGTGGGTGGAATCTTACAAAATACCATTGATCCTGAAACGGGTGACGCGATATTTGCCGCCCTTCAAGGAACCAGTATGGCGGCGCCTCATGTGGCTGGAGTGGCAGCCTTAATTAAAGCGAGTGGCGTGACAGAACCCGACCAAATTATTAATATTTTGAAAGTATCTTCTCGCAAAGTTTCTGATGATCCTTTAAATTATTTTGGGGCGGGTCATTTAGATGCAGCAAACGCTGTTCAAATGGCATTAAAAGGACAAATTACCTTCCGTGATTTCTTCCGGTGGTTACGGGATAATGGCTATCTTAATCCTCGCTTTTGGATTGATGGCGGTGCGGTAGCATTATTCCCGAAAGTAGCAATGGTTTTAGGTTCCTATTTATTAGCTTGGTTCCTGCGAAATTATTTCCCATTTCAATGGGGTTGGTCAATGACTGGAGGATTAATTGCGGGTAGCAGTGGTTTATTTTTCCTGCGAGGTTTTTATATCTTTGATTTACCCCAATGGCCGATGCGAATTATGGGGAGTTCTGTGCCAGAATTAGGAGGAGCAATTCAGGGAAGTTCCATATTAAACCCAATTTTTGCCAGTGTACTGATTCCTACAATTTTAATTGTATTGTTGCTTGGGCATCCGCAATGGAAGTGGATTGCAATTGGGATGACAATTGGAACCGCGAGTTGTTTAGGAATTAATGCGATAGTGTCTCCGACTGTTTGGGGATTAGGAACAGGTTGGGTTTCTCAACTGTTCCTAATTTCTAATGCTTTATTATGTTTTGGATTAGCTCGTTTAGCGATTAAAACTCAAGTGAACAGCTTATGAACTTAACAGTAACAGGCACAATTCAACGCAAAGGATTTGGTTCGGGAACCTGGGCATTAGTTAGCGATAATAAAACTTATGAACTGCATAATCCGCCTTCTGATTTGCAGAAATCCGGGTTAAAAGTCACCGTTCAAGGTCAGGTTCGAGAAGATATCATGACCTTAGCAATGGTTGGCCCGGTGTTACAAGTTGAATCCTTTGAAACAGCTTAAGGTTTCAAATATGATAGGGGCAGGTTTATAAACATCAATAACACCTGCCCACCCCTAAATACGATTGATAGAAAATAGCATTCTGTTTTAATTTTAAAATTTTAATTAAATCTAAGGTTTCTTCATACCAATTGGTATAACCTGGTTATTGATAAATTTTAGTTGCCATTTCTAAGTCTTGAATTGCTTGGAAAATTTGATTGATTTTTTTTATAACAAATGATGAATTATTTATACCCAAATATCGGTTTTTTATGTTTAATAACGGGGATTTCTATCTCATTAATCGGAATCAAAAGTTATGCTACTTTACCCGATCAAGAAACTTATAATTTTGTGCGTAAACAATACAATTTATTAATTCATACGAGTCGAGATGGTTGTAGTTATTATGCTAATCCTCAAACTTTAAAGGGTGATAATAATAACAGAATGATTTCTGTTTTGCTAACACGAGGAGATATAAGCGGCGGAAGTGGATGTAATGGGGTTTTTCAGTTTTTGCGCTTGCAAGTTAGATGCCAAACTCAAGAAATTTCCTATTCTGAGGATATCAGTTCCCCGGCTAACTTTACCGAAAATTGGCAATCTAATTTGGGCGTTGCTAACCGCATCTGTTCCCTTTAATATTGATGCTGAATTAATGGATTTAACCATCAGGAATGCTGCATTAAAATTACTCTATTTTAGGTAATCGTACAATTGACAGGATTCTATAAATATGTTAGTAATGAAAGCATAAAACTTGAGTAAAATTAATCATGAAATATAAATTTTGGACAATTTTAGCTTTATTTACTCCTGCGATTTTTGTCGCCCCAACGGTGGCTCAATTTAATACAACTGATCCGGCTGTTTTTCTCCGAGGTGAAGCTCGTTCCTGTCAAGGATGTAATTTACAAGGAGCCGATTTAAGTAATCAAAGCCGAGTTAATTCTCAATTACGACAAGCAAATCTAAGTAATGCTAACCTCAGTGGTGGTAATTTCCGAGGCGCATTTTTTACCTGTGCTAACCTATCGAATACTAATTTAAAGAATACTAATTTTTCCTTTGCTAATTTTGTTGATGCTAACTTAAGTGGAGCAGATTTAAGTGGAGCAGATTTAAGTAAAACTGACTTAAGTGGGGTCATTATTGATGCTCAAACAAATTTAGACGGAGTTAACTTAACGGGAGCTAAATTATGGGATGCAAAAACAATTTATCAACCGGGAATGGATTTAAGTACAATTCCACGAGATTACACAATAGAAAGCCAACGAGTCAAATGTAATAACAGAAGATAATTTATCAGGGTAGGGTGCGTGCGCGGTGCTTACGCACCTACCCTGATTTTAACTCAGAATTAATCACAGCGATCGCAACTCCGCTTAAAATAATAATTCCTCCGATTAATACCGATAATGGCGGAACTTCATTAAAGAATAAATACCCTAAAAAACTGGCTCCAATGGGTTCAAATAAAATCGCCAAAGTCACTAAAGTCGGAGAAATTTTATTAATCGCCCAATTAAAACTGGTATGACCGATTAATTGAGGAATAATTGCCATTAATAATAGATAGAAATAAACCGAAGTTGGATAATTTGTATAACCGACCCCAAAAACCAACGGTAAGGGCAATAAAATAAGGGCAGCGACCGTATAAGCAACCATCACATAACCCCCAATCGAAAACCCCCGTTGTTGAGCTTCTCGCCCAAACATAATATAAAAACTAACTGCCCAAGCTCCAATTAATGCTAAACTATCTCCTAATAATGGATTAGAATAAAAACTGCCTGTTTGAGTTTCACTCAACCCAATCATTATTCCTCCTAGAAATGCAACTGCAATTCCGATCATTTTCCCAGGAGAAAGTTTTTCATTTAACCAAAATTTGGATAAAATTGCCACCCAAATTGGGCTTGTTGTGACTAAAGTTGTGGAAGCAGCAATGGAAGTATAAGATAAAGAGGTAATCCATGTAGCAAAATGGAACGCTAAACAACCTCCGGCTGCAATGGCATAAATTAAGGCTTGAGAGGAAAGCGATCGCCACTTAATTTTTAAAGCCGTTGGTAATACAATTAAAGAAGCACCCGTTAAGCGAATCGCCGCCATCACTAAACTAAAACCAATCCCACTTTGATCCGCCGATTTCAACGCTAAGCGCACTAAAATCGAACCGATTGAAATTGCCATGACTCCAATCATCACCACTCCCCAAACGAACCCAGGAGATGAGGAAGAAAAACGCTGCATTTGTGTTTGATACTCTAAGGGAATTAATCTTTAAAGTTTAACTTTATTTCTGCTCATTTGTTAATTTATGCGCTACCTTATAAAGCAGAAGTTTTAAATTTAAGACTATGACATCCAACGTTTTAATTACAGGTGCTTCTCAAGGAACCGGAAAAGCAACGGCTTTATTATTTGCCAAGAAGGGCTACAATGTGATTTTAGCAGCACGAGAACCTGAACGCTTAGAAACCGTAGCTGACGAAATTTTATCCTTGGGGGTTTCCACCTTAGCCATCCCCACGGATGTCACCGATATTGAACAGGTGAAATACTTAGTTGAAAAAGCATTAGATTATTATGAAACCATTGATGTTTTAGTCAATAATGCGGGCATTTGCTTAACGGCATCCGTTGAACATACCACCTTAGAAGATTGGCATCAATTAATGAATACTAACTTCTTTGGATATGTTAATTTAATTCAAACTTTACTACCCCATTTTTTACAACAAAAACAGGGAACGATTGTCAATGTTGGTTCCTTTGGGGGTAAAATTCCCTTTCCACAAATGGCGGCTTATTGTGCCAGTAAATATGCAGTGACAGGATTAACAGAATCTTTGCGATTAGAACTGGGAAAAAAAGGGATTCAAGTTTGTGCAGTTCATCCGGGTATTATTAATAGTAATTTTATGGAACGAGCTTTATTTCGAGGAGAAGATGAATTTGAAATTGAACAACTGCGTCAACGCTTAGATTCTGCTTTAGCTTCAACTTGGGTCAGTCAACCAGAAGATATTGCTCAAGCGATTTGGAATGCAGTGGAAAATAAACAAAATGAAGTGATTGTTGGCCCGGCTGTATTAGCCACAGAAATCTATCGATTATTCCCTGGATTAATGCAGTGGATTTTAAACCAATAGAATGCTTTAATCATTCTCGCTCCTCACGCAATTTCACCTGTCTGTTGACTGCTTTTTTGAATATGTATAGTTTTTTAAAAAAACATAAAGAATTATAGGGAAATATTTCAAATTAGTATTATGATGTTTTTATCTAGTTAACTTAATCCAATGCTATACTAAGAAAGTAACAACCCATAACGGCTGAAGAAAATTGTCGAAAACCCTCAACGTACTATTTCAAAATCACGACTTAGATCCGGTTGACTTCGGCTAAAAAATGGATGAGTTATGCGAACAAACCAAGAGGAGTTCTACCGTTCGGTTTGAACCCTTTTTCAATGTCTTAAAAGTCAGGATCAATTTAAGCGGAGGAATTTACCAAAAACTAGCTTTTCCTTCTCAGGTGCAGAGATCAAACCATAAATGCCGACTCAAATGGCGAGTCCTAAATTAGGAAGATAGGAAAAATAGAGATTCGAGGTCAATATGGATTTAGGAGAATTGTTATGGTAGAAATAGGGGTACAAGACAATCAGTTGAGTTTAAGACAATTAGATGAGCAACCCATCCATATTTTCAGCCAAATTCAACCTCATGGGATGTTATTGGTTTTAGAAGAACCCAGTTTGAGAATTTTACAAATCAGTCAGAATATTGAATCAATCCTGGGAATTTCTCCTGATCATATGATTCATAACCCTTTGGCAGATTTACTCGATCCCTTCCAAATGGAACGGATTGAAACCGGACTGAAACAAGATAACCTGGATTTTATTAATCCGACTAAAATTTGGATGCGAATTGAAGGAGATGATTATGCGATTTTTGATGGAGTATTTCATCGCAACTCCGACGGTTATTTAATCTTAGAACTAGAACCGGCCACGTCTCAAGAAAATATTCCATTTTTGAGCTTTTATCATTTAGCTAGAGTTTCAATTAACCAACTCGAATCTTCTTCAAATTTACGAGATTTTTGCCAAATTATTGTTAAGGAAGTGCGAAAAGTCACCGGGTTTGACCGCGTGATGTTATATAAATTTGATGAAGATGGACATGGAGAAGTCATTGCAGAAGAAAAACGAGAGGAAATGGAACCGTATTTAGGGCTACATTATCCTGAATCTGATATTCCTAAACCCGCTAGACGGATGTTTAGCTCGAATTGGATTCGTTTAATTCCTGATGCGGCTGCTGAACCCGTTAAACTGTTTCCTGAAGTTAATCCCATTAGTCATCGTCCCACGGATTTAACTGGTTCAATTCTTCGCAGTGCTTCTCCTTGCCATCTGCAATATTTACACAATATGGGAGTCGGTTCTTCCTTAACGATTTCTTTAATTAAAGAAGGAAAACTGTGGGGATTAATTGCTTGTCATCATCTCACGACCAAATATGTTTCCTATGAACTGCGCAAAGCCTGCGAATTTTTAGGACGAGTGATTTTTTCTGAACTTTCAGAACGGGAAGAAACCGAAGATTATGACTATCGAATTAAATTGACTTATATTCAATCGGCTTTGATTGATTATATGGCTCAGGCAGAAAACTTTATTGATGGTTTAATTAAACATCAACCGAATTTATTAGATTTAACGAATGCTCAAGGAGCCGCCATTTACTTCGGTGGGGAATTTACTTTAATCGGTGAAACGCCTGCCGAAGAAGACTTAAACTTCTTAATTCAATGGTTACGAAAACAAGGTGAGGAAGAAGCTTTTTATACCGATTCTTTACCTCAAATTTATTCCGATGCTGAACGATTTAAAGCCGTTGGGAGTGGGTTATTAGCTATTCCCATTTCTAATAAAAATTATGTGCTGTGGTTCCGCCCTGAAGTCATCCAAACGGTGAAATGGGGGGGAAATCCCCGTCAAGCCTTTGAAACGACCCACAGCGACGGTCAAGTGTTTCTATCTCCTCGGAAATCTTTTGAACAGTGGAAAGAAACCGTCCGCTTAAAATCCCTGCCTTGGAAACAAGTTGAAATTAAAGCCGCTTTAGAATTGCGAAAAGCTATCATTAATATTGTGTTGCGACAAGCGGATGAATTAGCACAATTAGCCCATGATTTAGAACGGTCTAACGCCGAGTTGAAAAAGTTTGCTTATGTTGCATCCCATGATTTACAAGAACCCTTAAATCAAGTGGCAAATTATGTGCAACTCCTCGAAATGCGTTATCAAAAAGCTCTCGATGATGATGCAAGGGAATTCATCACCTATGCCGTTGAAGGGGTGAGTTTAATGCAAACCTTAATTGATGATGTTTTAGCGTATTCTAAGGTGGATATGCAGGGCATTGAGTTTCAATTTACCGAGGTTGAAACTGCTTTAGATCGAGCGTTATCCAATTTACGAAAACGCATTGCTGAAAGTCGTACTACCATTACCCATGATCCGATGCCAACGGTGATGGCAGATAGCACCCAATTGATGCAATTATTTCAAAATTTAATTGGGAATGCGATTAAATTCCGCAGCGAAAAACCCCCGGAAATTCATATTGGAGCCCAACGCATTGAAGATGCTTGGTTGTTCTCGGTGCAGGATAATGGAATCGGAATTGATGCACAATTTGCTGAACGAATTTTTATCATTTTTCAACGGTTACACACCCGAGATGAATACCCCGGAACTGGGATGGGATTAGCAATTTGTAAAAAAATTGTAGAATGCCATCGCGGGAAAATTTGGGTTGAATCTGAACTTGATCAAGGATCAACATTCTACTTTACAATTCCCGTAGGAGGACGCGAACGTGAGCGCCGAAATGGACGAAAAATCCAAAATGATCTTTTTGGTCGAGGATAATAAAGCGGATATCCGCCTCATCCAAGAAGCATTAAAAGATAGCCAATTGCCTCACGAAATTGTAACTGTTAGAAACGGGGTAGATGCAATGGCTTTTCTTCGCCAGGAAGGAGAATATGCAAACGCACCTCGACCGGATTTAATCCTTTTGGATTTAAACTTACCTCGAAAAGATGGGCGTGAGGTATTAGCTGAAATTAAAGCTGACCCTAGCTTAAAACGAATTCCGGTGGTGGTTCTCACGACTTCCCACAATGAAGAGGATATTCATCACAGCTATAACCTCCATGTCAACTGCTATATTACAAAATCTCGAAATTTAAGCCAACTCTTTACAATTGTTCGAGGAATTGAAGAATTTTGGCTTAAAACTGTTACTTTACCTTGTGATTAACATATCCTTTTGAGAAGGAGAAGGATAGAAAATGCGGCCCATTGGGAATCAAAAAGAAACTTGGAAGAAGCCAGAAACTCACTCTGTATTTTCAGGTGAGGAAGAAACTTTACCGGGTTATTCTGAACCGTCGCTTCATTCCAATTCTTATGTTCTTTATTCTTCCCATTCTTCATCTTTCTCCTCATTAGGACAGGAGGAAAGCTATTCAAAAATGAGGCTTGGTAGTTCAGTGAAAATCTTGTTGATTGAAGACAACCTCGCTGAAGCTCGATTCTTACAGGAATTGCTGAAAGATTCACTGTGTCAAGCCTTTAGCGTGGTTCATGTTAAACGTCTAAAAGAAGCTTTAGAAGAATTAAAAACCACGAATTTTGATGTGATTTTATTAGATTTAACCCTACCGGATAGTCAAGGATTAGAATCCTTAGCTCGTTTGATTGAACAGGTTCCCAGTTCACCGATTGTGGTTTTAACGAATACTAATGATGATGATTTGGCAATTCTGGCGGTGCGTCAAGGAGCGCAAGATTATTTAATTAAACGACAGGTAACGGGAACGGTTTTAGTGCGTTCTCTACGGTATGCCATTGAACGAAAACATACCTTAGAAAGCTTAAAAGCTATGAATCAAGCATTAGAAATTCGCGTTGCAGAACGGACTAAAGAATTAGTGAAAGCTCAGGAACAAAATCAACTCAGATCTGAATTTGTTTCCATGATTTCCCATGATATTAAAAATCCGTTAAATACAATTTTAGCTTCAACGGTATTACTACAAGATTACGAAGAAAAATTATCTCAAGAAAAAAAATTAACTTTATTCCAACGCATTCGCTCTGCAAGTAAAAATATGGCTCAATTGTTGGATGAAGTTTTATTATTAGGTGAGGCGGATTCGGGTCAGCTTCAATATCAACCGAATGCAATTAATTTAGAAGCCTTTTGTCGTCAACTGGTGGAAGAAATTCAACACAATAATGGAAAGGAATCCCAAATTCAGTTGAATTTTAAATTAACGGTTCAAGAAGTTATTGTTGATCCTAATTTATTAAGAAGAATTTTAATCAATTTATTAGAAAATGCAATTAAATACTCTCCTCAATCAGAGAGCGTTCAATTTGATGTGGTTATTCAAGATAAATTTATTGATTTCTGTATTCAAGATCAAGGAATAGGGATTCCTAGCGATTCATTTTCCCAACTTTTTGAACCTTTCCATCGTGCTAAAAATGTGGGTTCAATTCCCGGTACTGGGTTAGGTTTAGCCATTGTTAAACATTGCCTAGAGGTTCATAAAGGTAAAATTTGGGTTGATAGTCAAATGGGTATTGGAACCACATTTATTGTCCGTTTACCCCTGATAAAATCCCATGAACAGCAAGCGTATTAAAGGTTATTACTTAATAGTAAGGATACTCACCAAAAACACTAATCTTACGTTAAAATTGATCGGATATAATAATAGGTTAAATTGACGATGAATTTTAGCAAAAAAATTATTAATATTTTCTCTCAAAATATCGGTGCAATTCTGATCAGTATTCCCTTAATCAGTCTTCCAATTCCCGTTCTCTCTCTTCCCTTTCTTTCACAATTGCCTACCTCTCAAAACCTAGCCTTATCTCCCGCAGAAGTGAATACGATTGCAGGGCAAATTACCGTTAGAATTGATGGGCCAAAAGGCGGTTCAGGATTCATTGTGGAAAAACAAGGCAATACCTATTATGTTCTAACAAATTGGCACGTTGTTGATCGAGTAGGAGACTATGAAATTGTCACCTCCGATGGCAAACGCTACTTTGTTTATTATAGTTTAATTCAACAACTACCCAATCTGGATTTAGCCCTGGTTCCCTTTAGCAGTTCCCAACGTTATCGGGTGGCAATTCCCACCGATGCTAATCAAATTCAACCCGGAAGTTCAATTTATGTAGCTGGGTGGCCTCGTTCGGGAAGTTCTCTGGGTCAGCGACTTTTTTTAAGTACCAATGGAACCTTTACTCAGCGTCAACAACCCCGTGCTGGATATAGTTTAGTGTACACGAATTTAGTTAGAAGTGGCATGAGTGGCGGGCCGATTTTAGATACAGAAGGGAAGGTGATAGGAGTTAATGGTATTGTTCAGTTAGGGACGAATCGTGATAATATTGTTTCGGCTGGAATCCCGATTAATTATTTTTTAGATTGGCGAAAAACCGCAAGATTATCTGCTATTCCTAACTCTATTAATAATTCTGCACCTGTTACCAATAACCCTAATCCTAATTCTTCTCCCTCTTCCCCAAACCCTTCTAATACAATCGCTGCGGTGAATCATTCTTTTACTTTAGCCACGACATTAACAGAAGCATCAGGAGAAATTTTATCCTTGGCTTTATCCTTTCCCTATGTGATTATTGGCAATAGTAATGGAAGTCTTTCTATTTGGAATACTACCACCAGTGGACTGACTCGAAGTTTAAAAGCCCATCAAGGAGCAATTAATAGTATTAGTCTCAGTAAAGATAATCAATATTTAGTCACAGGGGGTGAAGATGGATTGATCAAAATTTGGGATTTAGCAACAGGATTAGAATCCCCAAACTTGCCTTTAATTAAAACCATTAAAGCTCATAATAATGCCGTTTTAGCAGTTGAATTAAGTCCCAATTATCAACAAATCGCCAGTGGAAGTTGGGATAAAACCATTAAGCTTTGGGATGTGCAAACAGGTCAACTTTTGAAAACATTAATTGGACATGAACAGTTAGTGGATGCGATCGCATTTAGTCCCGATGGTAAAATTTTAGCGAGTGGGAGTAAGGATAGCAGTATTAAACTTTGGAATCTTGAAACCGGAGAATTAATGCGGACTTTAAAAGGTCATGAATTATCCGTTTTATCCTTAGCGATTAGTCCCGATGGTGAAACCTTAGCTAGTGGGAGTGCTGATGGAACAATTGCGTTATGGAAATTAAAAACAGGTCAACCCATCCGTCGTTTAAGCGGTCATACCGATGGCGTTTGGTCAATTGCAATTACCACCGATGGTAAAACCTTAATTAGTGGAAGTTGGGATAAAACTGTTAAACTTTGGGATATAAAAACAGGTCAATTAAAAGGCAATTTAAAAGGTCATTCGGGTTATATTAATGCTGTTAGCATCAGTCCCGATGGGAAAACCTTAGTCAGTGGTGGATGGGATGGACAAGTTAAAGTTTGGAAGCAGCCTTAATGTTGAGGTTAATGTAAATTTAACTAACAGTTTTCCGAGGGATTAAAATTGAGAGCAATCCCATCATTGATCCACCATTCTCACCCTACTGGATTTTCAGAATTAATTGTTGTAAAATCTGAGATAAATCTTGAGCAAATTGTTGAGGATTCCACAGAGAAGGTAAAGGTTTAGCTTGTTTAGATTGAATTAACTTTTCTTGAATGGATTTTCTCAAAGCTTCATCCTGACCTAAACGTATCCCCCAGTTAATATAGTCTTTCCAAGACTCAGCAATTCCCTCTTGAATTGATAATCCTTGCAAGAAAGAATAACCCATTCGGGATAAAAATTGTTCCCCTTTTCGAGTCACCACCGGAACATTAAACCACAGCGCCTCTAAGGTATGAGTTCCGCCATTATAGGGATAGGAATCTAATAGAATATCAGCCATCGCATAAATTTTTCGGTGTTCTTCCTCTTGGGGAAAACGAGGTAAAAATTTAATCCGGTGTTTTCCGACTCCCACCGCATCACAAACTTGACGGTAAGTTGAAATCACCACTTCTTGATCCGCCAACCCTTTATAAATTAAAATACTATCAGGAACCTGTTTTAAAATTTCGATCTGAGCTTTGGCTAATTCTGCATTAAATTTCCGACCGGATGCAACACATAAATAAACAATTTGATCCGAACTAATTCGGTAAGATTGTCGAACTTTAATCGCTTCAACTAAATCTCGATTAAAACCCGAAACCGCCATAAAGCAGTTTGGCATCCGTAACAATTTTTCAGTATAATATTGTTCAGTGCCTTGGGGATGGGTATAGAAATCCCCTAAAAAATAAGTTTGATCTGAAATTTGTAGCGCATCAAACCCTAACCAAGAAATACAAATCGGAACAGGTTTTTGATAAAAAATATCCGCATGAATGGGTAAGCTTAACGCATCCAAATCTAACAGAATATCAATTTCATCGTTTTTAATTTCTTGAATTATTTCTTCCGGTGTTGGTAAGCCATTAGGGTAATGTTTAGGAATAAAAAATTTATGAGCAATGGCTTCAAATAAAGGTGTGCGATCATCGGTTTGGAGGCGGTCGGTACAATATAAATAGAGATTAACCGATAACTTCGATAATTCCCGTAAAACATCTAAACTACACCACCCCACCGAATGACGATTAAAATGACTCGATAAAATGCCAAGCCTTAAGGGAGAATGGGGAAATGAGGGAGGAATAGTATTAGAAATCTGGGAATATTTAGGTTTAAGCGTTGTTTCAATATATCGTTTCGTAATTCGATGATGTAGCTTAGTATTTTGATTCAAATCATCCCTTAAATAAGGCATACTAAACAACAAATTTGAGTAAAGAGATTTTATCTCAACTAACGTTGTTCGAGCTAATTTAGAATGCAGTTGAGATTCTAATTTTAAAAACCGCTCTTTCGCAATATGATTTAATCCCGATACTTGATAAATGCTAATACTATAAATTAACGACATAATCGGGTCAATATCGCCACAACATTCTCCATAGCGATCTACCGCTTTTCGGGCGGCTGCTAAATTGCTACTATCACGGTAAATTCCGCATAAATGTTGATGGGCTAAAGGCAAATTAGGTTTGAGTTCAATGGCTTTTTCTAATAACGGAATTGCCTCTTTATATTTTCCTTGATGGCGTAAAACCATCCCCATTTGACCATAAACTTCAGCAAAATCTGGTTTCAATTCAATCGCTTTTTTCCAAGTTGCGATCGCGTCTTCAACTTTTCCTTGCAGGGCGAATTGATTGCCTTGGTTAAACAGAAATTCTGCCCCACCTAATTGCGGATTTAAGGCTAAAGCTCGTTGTTCTGAAACTTGAGCTTCTGGCATTTCTCCAACGGCCTTTAAAACTTGTGCTAAGTTCCAATGAACAGCGGCTAAATCCGGTTGTAAATTGACCGCTTGACGATAACTTTTAATCGCTGATTCTAATTGTCCCTGACGGTAAAACATACTGCCCAAATTTGCATGGGCTTGGGCTAAATTCGGGTTAATTTGTAACGCTTGTTGATAGGAACGAATGGCCTCTTCCAGTTGATTTTGGGCTTGATAAATATTCCCCATCGTTACATAAGCTAACGCCCAGTTGGGTTCCATTGCAATCGCTTGTTGGCAAGCTGCGATCGCCTCAGAATACAATTTCTGAGCATAATAACTTTCCGCCATTTCTGTCCACCCTTGGGAACTATTAGGCTGCATGGAAACGGGATCAGAGGATTGATTTGGATTCACAGACATTCAGTAGGGACGGGGTTTCCCCGCCCATAATCAGTTATCTCATTTTTAAAGTTATAACGTTTTGGGTCAACCGTCCACTAATCTGTTATCCTAGACTGTGGCTTATCGGTCTAAATAGCCTTAAATAACGTTATAGTAACTTTGATTCCCTCTAAATTTATGAATTGGTCGCAAATGCTTGTTAAACAATTTAAAACAAAACTCAAACCCCAGGCGATCACAGGAATGGTGTTACTCACCTTAGCGTTTTCGGTGGCGATTGGCAGCCAAAGTTGGGCGAGAAATAAAATTAGAAGTGATTATGAAACCAAATTATTTAATGCAGCTTTAGGATTTACGCTTTATTTTGAAGGAGGATTAAGCGACCATCCCGCCGATATTGGAGGGAGAACTTATCGAGGCATTACCCAAGCTGAATATGATGCTTATCGCTCTCGGAGAGGATTACCTGGTTTAGATGTTAGCCAAATGTCCGAAACCGAATTAGTAGAAATTTATAATAGTTATTGGCAAGGAAGTGAAGCCGCAAAAATGCACCCCGCTTTAGCAATTGTTATGTTTGATACGGCGGTTAACTTTGGAATTAATAACTCAATTACTTTTTTACAACAAGCATTAGGATTGCCTCAAACGGGAACTTTTGATCAGCAAACCCGTGAAGCTTTAGAACAAGGAAATAATCAATACACCGCATTACAAATTGTCAATGAACGGATTTTATATCGTTATAAACGAGTTCAAGAAAATCCGAGTCAAATGGCATTCTTTCACGGTTGGTTAAGTCGAGATTATAGTTTATGGGGTTATGTAGAAAAGGTTAAAAATTAATTCAATTTATCGAGTATTAAATCATATTATTCCCAGCCCAGACACTAAGAGGGTTGGGTCTCCCAACCCCTAAAAATTCTGATCGCCAATAATTTAGAATCGTTACTTCCCCCATTGCATCCTACTGTTTTTTTCCAAGAGCAATCATCATCGAACCTGCTACTACTAAAATGGCTCCAATAATCGCTAAAATGGTTAAATGTTCGGGTTTGATTAATAAGGGAAATAATAAAGCAACCGTATCAACTGAAATTAACGTTATAATCGGTGCTAAGGCTAAAACCGCACTCACCCTGGATGCTTCCCAATGTTCTAAAGATTCTGCAAAAGCACCATAAGCAATTAATGTATTGAGTCCGCAAAATAGTAAAATAAAAAATTGAAATGACGTCAGACTAAAAATGGCGGTTGGTGTCGAAACAGGTAAATATAATAGGGTGCAGCTTCCATAAATTAACCACATAATCTCGGAAGAGGAAAGCTGTTGTAAAAGTTGTTTTTGTGCTAAAGCATAAATCGCCCAACAAACCGCCGCACAGACTAGAATAAGACTTCCTAATAAATATTGATCTGAAGCTGTTACTAAAACCCGTAATTGTTCATGAAAAAACAAGCTAAATCCTAATGTTAGAACGCCTAAACCTAACCATTGTAATCGCGTATAATGTTCTTTAAAAATAGCAAGTGCTCCTAACCCCATTAACACAGGGGACAATTGAATTAACACTTCTGCATTGGTAGGAGAAGTTAACGCTAAACCTTGTAAAAATAGCACATAGTTAGCCGCTAAAAATATTGTCGCAATTCCTAATAACCTCCAAGGTATTGAACGCCAGTTTTGAACGTTAGGGAGTTTTTGAGCAGTTGCTAAATATATTCCTAAAAGCACAAAAGCAATTAAAAATCGATACCAAGTCACAGTATAAACATCTAAACCTTGTAAAATAATCGCTAATCCTAATGGTAAAATTCCCCATAAAAATGTTGTTAATAAAGCTAATCCTAATCCTAAACGCCACCGCCCTGATGTTAAATGAATTGACATTGTAAAAACAAAAAAAACTGATATTAATTATAATCTAAAATCAATTTTATTACTATATCCTAGTATATATAACACTTCTAAATCGGTCGTAATATTTTATTGTAGGGGTTGGGAGACCCAACCCTTTTGACACAGGGTTTGGCTCTCCCAACACCCCTAAAATAAAGTTAATAGTTGTTCTTCAGATAACAAAGTAATTCCTAAATCTTGGGCTTTTTTCAGCTTCGATCCTGCTTCTTCGCCAACCACAACATAATCGGTTTTTTTACTCACCGAATCTGTTACTTTTCCTCCCGCATTTTGAATTAATTTTTTAGCTTCATCCCGTTTTAAGGTTGGTAATGTTCCTGTTATTACAAAAGTTTTACCCGCTAAAGATTGAGATTGACGGGTTTGATTATCTTCTATCTTTTGTGAACTATCAAACTGTAACCCTGCGTTTTTCAATCGTTCAATTAAGTTTTGATTTGCTGGGAGATTAAACCATTGATAAACCGAATCGGCAATTTCTGGC
The DNA here is from genome assembly GCF_046067725.1 of Planktothrix sp. Taxonomy (NCBI): domain Bacteria; kingdom Bacillati; phylum Cyanobacteriota; class Cyanophyceae; order Oscillatoriales; family Microcoleaceae; genus Planktothrix; species Planktothrix sp. The sequence continues at coordinate 6,786 of NZ_JBJUDF010000042.1, read as the reverse complement.
CCTATTCCATAAACTCCTTCAATATCTGTGGCAGAAGCTTGGATTAACTGTTCAACACTTTTAAATTTTTGTGTAATTAATTCCGCATTCACACTCCCCACATGACGAATACCTAACCCATATAAAACCCGTGACCAAGGTTGAGTTTTAGAAGCAGCGATCGCATTGACAATTTTAGTCGCTGATTTTTCTCCCATCCGATCTAAACTCATTAATTGTTCAACAGTTAATTGATATAAATCAGCCACAGAATTCACTAACTTTTTAGTCGCTAATTGTTGAACTAATTTATCCCCAATTCCATTAATATCTAACGCATCTCTCGAACACCAATGAATCAAAGATCCTTGTAAAATTGCCGGACAAGACTCATTAATACATCTCGTCACCGCTTCTCCCATCGGTTGTACAACAAGTTGACCGCATTCGGGACAATGACTTGGCATTTCAAAGCGTTTTGCATCTTTGGGGCGTAATTCTAATAACACCTTAACCACTTCAGGAATAATTTCTCCGGCTTTCCGTACAATTACAGTGTCACCAATATGCAAATCTAACTCCTTAATGCGATCGCGGTTATGTAATGTCGCCCGTTGAACCGTAGTTCCTGCGAGTAAAATCGGATTAAGTTCTGCAACCGGGGTTAAAGCGCCTGTTCTCCCCACTTGTACAGTAACAGATTTAACTTCGGTTGGAGATTCTTCTGCGGGATATTTATAAGCGATCGCCCACCGAGGAAATTTTTGAGTAAAACCTAATTGTTTTTGTAAAGATAAAGGATTAATTTTAATCACAACTCCATCGGTCATATAAGGTAAATTATGACGTTCTTGATCCCAATATTCACAATATTTGATAACCTCCTCTAAATTAGAACATAATTGGCGATTAGGATTGACTTTAAATCCCATTGTTTGTAATAATTCTAAATTTTCCCATTGCGTTTGAGAAGGAATTGCTTCTAAATTATCCGGTTGAGGAATATATAACGTATAAGCAAAAAAATCTAATTTTCGTTGAGCCACAATTTTAGAATCTAATTGTCTTAAAGTTCCGGCTGCGGCATTTCTAGGATTAGCAAATAAAGCGTCTCCCGCTTTTTTTCGATCTTGATTAATTTTTTCAAAGGTATTTAACGATAAAAATGCTTCTCCTCGCACTTCCACTACAGGAGGAGGATTTTCTAAGGCTAATTTTAAAGGAATAGAACGAATGGTTTTAACATTTTGAGTAATTTCTTCCCCGGTCATTCCATCTCCTCGCGTTGCACCTCGAACTAAAATTCCGTTTTCGTAGGTTAACGCTAAAGCCGAACCATCTATTTTTAATTCACAAACATAAGTCGGAATTTCTGAGGAATTAACCGCTATTTTTTGACTGCGTTCTTGCCAAGTTTTTAATTCCTTAAAATTAAAAGCATTATCTAAACTATAGAGAGAAATATTATGTTGAACCGATTGAAATTGAGTAGCCGGTTTTTCTCCCACCCGTTGCGTCGGACTATCTGGGGTAATTAATGTCGGATATTGTTGTTCTAAATCTTGCAGTTCTCGATACAATTGATCATAAACTGCATCGGATATTGTCGGTGCGTCTAAGACATAATATTCATAACTGGCTTTTTGTAATAATCCTCTTAATTCTTTGATTCGTTGTTGAATTTCTAAATTAGCTTCTACCATTGTTAACGAATGCCTCAATCATTTCAAAATTATACAGATATTAAACTTAGACCTAAGCTAAATTTTTACAAAGTTTTCTGTTTTCTCTGGGATAAAAAAGAAGGTCAATTAATTAACCTTCCTTCTTATTCTGCCTTTCCTGTTCTCGATCCTTAGCTATAAATTTAGATCTGTTAATTCACTAAACACCAACGTTTTTTGCTCCGTAGCAGTACCATCCTTATAAGAATCGTTGCGACTTCCGCCATTAGCTTCCGTCGGGAATTGATTAATTCCTTGCAAAATTCGAGATTCATTTTCCACTTGAAAAACATTCGCGTAGAGGTTAGCAACAATCTGTTTACCCTCTTGAGTTAATTCTAAATATTTAAGAGCCGCCGGAATATAAGGAAAAACACCATTCCAGTAAAATTTAGCGTAGTTCCGACGCAGATCCCCTGGCGTTTTATACCCCAAAACTTTATTAGTCCCCACTTCTTCAAATTCATAAAATAAGGAACTAATCTTTTTCAAATAACGCGGATCACTCAATTGACCTATCAAATCAGCCGCTCTTGCTAACCCTGAATAATTATGTCGATCTTGGTGGGTTTCATCGGCGGGAACCGGAAAACGAGTTAATTCAATATTGCGTTTAATTTGTTCCGCATCGATTAAATTATGCCCCCCAAATCGTTCATCAATGACTAATTTTCCCCGATCAACATGATAAGGGGTTAAACTAGCTGAAGTCGCTCCGATTGAAATTGAAACAATCCCATCTCCAATTCCCGTTGCAAATAAACCAATAGCTTCTTGATCTTGCCGACAAACTCCTTTTACATAGCCAATATCATGACACAGTAAAGAAATAATAAAATGCAACCAATCTTGGGGGGTAACGCCGCCTTCTCGGATATGTTTTCCGCGTAAAATTTCCTGTCCAACTAACGTCACTAACATAGTATGCTCGACGTTATGATAAAGAGCATCACAATTAGCAATATTTTCTAACGCCATTGTTCCAGCCCAAGCAATAATTTCAGGGTAATCTGGTTTAAAACCCCCGTAAGTGCGACGATATCCGGCTTGTAATTGTTGGACAAAGGCATCAATTAGAATAGCTGTGGCATTAAACATAATTATCCGTTGGATAAAAAATTACAAATGTCAATTGGGCTACAAAACAGGGCAAGATTTGGGCTTGTAATTGGCAATCCCAAAGTTTTGCAGTTAATTTATATAGAGTCTCAAGGTTGATCCTATTATATTCGACCTATCCCTTATCTTGCTATCAGTGAGTTTACGGAATATATTCAGCTTAGTTTTTTTGATTCTAGGGCTACTGAAAACCTCGACTTCAGCGTAGCGAGTCGAGGTAGTTTATTCAAATTTAGTCATTCACAGGGGAAAATCTAAAACACTAACCGTTGACTTCCCGTTAAGCGACTCTCTCAGTTGGTAAAATTTGAGACGAACCTAATTTTTTCTGGGATTATGACCTCTGCATTTGATCCGAACTTAATTTTTTTATTATACGACAGCACCCTACCTGGGGATACATTAACCAATGACACCACTGAAGGGAGTAATACCATTTCTGGGGGTAGTGGCGGAGAGAGTACGGTGACAGGAAACCAAATTCCGCAGATCACAGATACCTTGGGTGCAAGTTTATCAGGAACTTCGGCTGCGGATATTATGCGTGGAAATATCGGGCCAGATAGTTTATATGGTCAGGGAGGAGGTGACACCATTTATGGTGATAATGGAGAGGATGTGATTGATGGTGAAACTGGAAATGATTATATTAATGGAAATCAAAGTCGGGATTCGATTTTAGGGAGTGAAGGAGATGATAGTTTGTTCGGAGGAAAAGGAAATGATACTTTAGAAGGAGGAATTGGACAAAACTTTTTATTTGGAAATAATGATAATGATATTTTGATTGGCACGATTGATGGTAATGCTAATCATACATTATATGGAGGACAAGGAGATGATTGTGTAGTTGGAGGTAGCCAAGATGATTTTATTTCTGGGGATCAAGGTGAAGATATTTTAATCGGTGGCGAAGGACAAGATAGCTTTTCTATTTCGATTAATTCAGGCAGCACTAATAGAAATTTCGTTGATGTGATTATCGATTATAATCAAGATGATGACGTTTTTATTCTTCCTAATGACTTAACCTATAGCCAATTACGATTTGAAACCGTCAGTGAAAATGAGACTAACGGTTTATTAATTCGGACTGATAACACCGATAACCCCACTTACTTAGCATTTATTTCTGATTTTTCAGGAGATTTAACCTCTGGAGATTTTAAATCCTAACTTAGTCAATTCTCAAATATAATAACCATTAAAACCAGGAAATTTACAACCAAAATGTTCGGGTTTCTCAACCTTAATAAACCGATGGGATTCACTTCCCATGACTGCGTGGCGCGAGTGCGTCGAATTTTACGGTTAAAACGAGTAGGACACGCAGGAACCCTTGATCCAGCAGCCACAGGAGTATTACCAATTGCCTTGGGAAAAGCCACTCGTTTATTACAATTTCTTCCCTCTAAAAAAGCTTATCAAGCGCGAATTAGATTCGGTGTCACTACCACCACGGATGACTTAGAAGGAGAAATATTAACCCATCAATCTATCCCCGATTTAAACCTTGAGCAAATTCAAGCAATTCTGCCTCAATTTATGGGAAAAATTCAACAAATTCCACCGCTTTATAGTGCCATTCATGTTCAAGGAAAACGGTTATATGATTTAGCGAGAAAAGGTGAAACGATTGACATTCCCAGCCGAACAGTTGAAATTTTCGATCTCAAAATTTTAAATTGGTATCCAGGGGAATTTCCAGAATTAGAAATTGCGATCGCCTGTGGTTCAGGAACCTATATTCGCTCAATTGCCAGAGATTTAGGAACTCAACTGAATACCGGAGGAACCTTAGCTCATTTAATCCGCACTGAAAGTAGTGGGTTTACTTTAGAAAATAGTATAACTTTAGAAACCTTAGAAACCCAAGTTCAACAGCAAATCTTTTCACCCCAATCTCCCAATCAAGCCTTAAATCATTTAACAACAATTATATTAACCCCTGAATTCGCAAAACGTTGGTGTCAAGGACAACCCATTCTCGGAGATTTTTCAATAATAGACGATCATCCTGTCAGTGTTTATGATTCCGACCATCAACTTTTAGGAATCGGAAAATTGATCAAAACTTCTGATCAAATTCTGCTCGCACCTCAAGTTGTTTTGGTTGAAAATTATTAAACCTAGACCATCAATGCGTCTCTTTCCCAAGTTAAATTATTCCCAATTTCCTACTATGAAAATTCTATTCATTACTCTCATTCGGGGCTACAGACTCTTAATTTCTCCCTTGTTTCCTCCCGTTTGCCGCTTTCATCCCACCTGTTCTCAATATGCCATTGAAGCCATCGAACGGTTTGGAATTTTTCAAGGGAGTTGGTTAGCGGTACAACGGATTTTACGTTGTCATCCCTATCATCCAGGGGGATATGATCCCGTCCCACCCAAATCTGAAGATTAAAGTTTGACTACTATAAAAAAAGGGTAGACCAAGCTACCCTCTAGGATTAAATTAAAGGAAATTCAGACTTAGAATATTTCAAAGTCACCAGCAGTTAAGGTAGGATTATTCACAAATGTAGCTACTTCTTGAGCAGCGCCACCAGTGACGAAGTATAACTTGCCGTTGGCAGAGTCATAAACCAGTCCAGTCGTATTACCAACATTAGCAGTATTGAAGTTAGCAATAACTGTGAATTCACCTGCCTCTACGCTGGGGCCTAAATTAGAGAAGGTGCTAGCAGATAAAGCAATTTTGTCAGTTCCTGATGCGAAATCAACCACTACGTCAGCATTAGCACTGCCAACTTGAGTAAAGGCAAATGTATCACTACCCGCATTACCAGATAAGTTATCATTGCCTTTGTCTCCAGTAATGAAATCATCACCGTCTCCACCAGCAATGATGTCATCGCCTTGACCGCCATAGATGGTGTCGTTTCCACCACCACCAAACAGCTGATCATTACCTTGTTCACCCCAGATGATATCGTTGCCTTCATCACCATAAATGAAATCCTCTCCATTACCGCCGGCTAGGATATCATCACCCGCGCCTCCAGAAATGGTATCGTTTCCTTCATCACCACCAATGGAATCGTCTCCCTCACCGCCATACAGCAGGTCATTATTTTGACCACCATAGATTAGGTCATTACCGCTCAAACCGTAGATAGTATCATCTCCGGCATTACCGTAAAGTTCATCAGCACCTGTGGCAGCACCAGTCCCAAGATTACTACCATAAATCAGATCACCACCAGAGAAACCGTAAATGACAATTGGGTTGGCTTCCCCAGCACTCAGAACATCTCCTGCACCTTTACCTTGAATTATTTTGGTATCAGCAGTACCAGAAATGCTATTTGCTTTACCTTCTACACCAATTAAAGAAACTCCTCCACCAGTTAGTGTTACTGATCCTACACCTTCAGATGTTACTATCTGAGACATTCAAGTCCTCCTCACGTGATCTTAATGTTTTTCGGTTTTTGATTGTTTTGGGATTCTACAATAGGAACTTCATTACTGGTAGCCTGAAAGATGATTAAACTTGAACTAACCAGTGATTCCAGTCGGGTAATGAATACCAGGTTTAGTTTATCCTAAAAGGAATAAACAATCCAGTGCATTGGAACTCAAAAAAGGACATCGCTGGTCATGTTGCAAAGTCCATCTCGGTAGACACAAAATACAACTTAGCATCACCCCATGGAAACCCTTGTAGTCAGGCAAAACCCCTTCAGGAATGAATAAAAAAATATCGTATCAGCTTAACAGAAGTGTCAAGAAAATAGCAAGAGATTGAGAAATTTTGGTTTGAGTGCTACATGGACAGAACAGGACTAGGCCCTGATTTGACATCTCTTGTTGGGTTGCTTCTAGGAAACCACACCTTCAACAATTAACTACCGCCCTTGAAGCTATCTATCCGCATAAATAAGCAGGGGAGTTACCTTGGCGTTTAGCAGTTCGGTTATCGATTAATAGACATCTTCAAAAAAGATTTTTAATCGGC
>NZ_JBJUDF010000041.1:0-3564 GCF_046067725.1 Planktothrix sp. | reverse complement strand
GTGTAGGGGTATCGGTTGGTGTCGGTGTCAGTTTCGGGGTCTGTGTGGGTGTCTGGTTTTTGTTGCGGTTTTTTGCTTTTTTCACTTCAGAAGCCCAATTTTTTTGGGGAGCAAAAAGCCATAATCCGATTGCGTAAAAAGTCGCAGCGATTACGATTAAGATAGTCTTCATTTTTCAAGGTTCCTGTTAGTTTGTTGTCAGTTTGTAGCGATAGGTTTGAGGTTTTTTGTTGCGTCTTCCTCTACCTTTCTGATACCATTTTAGCGTCTTCTATAGCAGTTGTCAAGATGCGTACTATTAAACTTTTAAAGGGTTTTGAGTTTCACCTATAAGGAAAATATATCAATCTTCCCTATAGGTTCTCAACTATTATTACTTAGGCAATTTGTCGGGGTATTGTTCACAGTAAGACTTTAACAAATTGTAATTAATTCCATATCGTTTGTTAAGCAGGGTTTTGGTAGGATTGACGTTATTTTCTAAGCAATCATTTATCGCGTCTTCTATCTTTTGTAATGCCTTCTGGGAGTTCTCTTGGTTACGTTTGGCTATTCCATTGTTAGTATAGAGTTTGATAGCTTTGTCAATATTTGAAATATCATTTATTGAGTCTGCATTCATCAAAACAATATTGAAAATAGCATCTTTTAAAGCTTTAACATCCCCTTTACCGTTTTTCAATTTATAGCCTAATTTAATTGCTAATAATTCATCAGGGTTTTGGGTTGTCTCGGTTGTTTTGGTTTCTTTTTTAGCGGTCATGGTGTTTGGTTCCTTTCGGTCTACATTTACAATAGTAGCGACTTCTATAGAGATTGTCAACCATCGTACCATAATTATTTTATAGGGTATTTACCTTACCCTATAAGAAAGTTTAATCATTTACCCCCTTGTAGGTTCTCAGGATATGCGCTATTCTATAGAAGTAGTCACTTAGGGAACCGCTTAACACCATGCCTAGCTTAAATGTACAAGAGATTAAAGATTTTAACGATATCAAAACCCAGTTAAAAACTCTGTGGAATAGCTGCGATATACCTTCTTTAGAATCGAGATTCATCCCTAAACGGTTGGACGGTAAACGAGTCGATTTAATCCCTTGGTTATCCTCAAACTTTTCTAAGAAAACGGTTGACAATCTTCTACAATTTCAAACCTTATCTAATCAGATTACTGAAAAACTTCTTAATAGTAAAAATTCAGAAACAACTAAGGTTAAAAAGTTGACAGTTTACCGCAAAATGATTGCAGAATTGTTAGAAGAAACTTATGAGAAAAACAGTTACAATCTAATCCCTTATGCTCTTTTCGCCTTTTCTGATAGTGGTGAAATTGTTAGCAAAACTAACAGAGACTATACCAAAGCAGTGCAAGCAAAAAACACTGGAGATAATCGAATACCTATCACAAAAGACATTCTTAATCAATTAATTGAAAATGCAGTTAACGACTTGAGAAAACCCATAGGAAGTAATAAAGATTATGCTTCAAAAATGTTAGCAATAGAACTCTTAACAGGACGTAGACAGTACGAAGAAATACTTGATTCAGAATGTTTTATCGAGTTTTCTAACGATGGATTTTTCCGTGTTTTGGGTTTGGCAAAATCATCAAAAACTAAAAAAGAAACTGCTTTTAATCTTCCCTATTTAGGATTAAGCTATCAAAATTATGATGGAGAAATTGCAGAATTACTAACATCAAACCTCAAATTGTTACGCTGTTTTGTTAAAGAAAAGTCGGAATTAAAAACCCCATTATCAGTGCTTTTAAACACTCTAATTATGCAAGCTTCTTTAGTACACGATAACATTTTAAAACCCGTTAGAAAGACTTCTAAATTAGAAATGATTAACGGTAAAACTCACATTTTCCGCAAACTTTACGCATTTTCCTGTTATGTATTTTTAGATGCTTGTAAATCTAATGAGAGTCAATATTTTGCAGAGGTATTAGCAGAGGGAACTGTTGACAATTCAGGATATCTGAAGTTAAACGATATCACTGCTAAGAGCTATTCTATTTTTCGGTTAACTGAATCATTGTAATTTTTTGTAATATACTATAGGAGTAGTTAAAATTACTCCTATTCATTAACACCATGCCACGTCAAACTACAAAGATAGAATCGATACTCGAAAAGGATAGACTAGCTCTTGAATCGCTTGCAAGGAATGGATACAGCTATAAATATCTATTCGAGTTTTTGGAAACCAAAGGATATAAAATAGCTGAGGCAACCGTTAAAAATTGGCAGAAAAAATACCTTGAATCGATAGCATCCACTGATGAAAAGATAACTGAAAGATTAAAAGTTATCGACAAATTTGATAGAGACACAACACCAAATCCATTAATAGATGATAAAAAAGACTTAGAAGCTATTAAGAAAAAGTGGGATATACCTGATATAAATACTCTTGATATAGCTCCTGAAACAGCTATAGGAGCAAGTCAAAAAATGATTTTTGATTTGTTTATGAGTGTTGGAATTCTAACCAAAAATCGACTAAATTTATATCAGGATGGACAAGCAAAATTTCCCAGTGAACAAATTAAAGCACTTAAATTATTATTCGAGATGTACTCACCTTTGATGGGAGTAAGTGAACTTGTAAGCTGTAATTCTGCCATAAAATCATTAGAAAGTTATGGTTATGATTTAAGCAACATTGAGCAACAAAGTCCTATAGTTAATGTTAATAAAAATGAGAATACCACCGAACCTAAAGAACCAAAAGAAGTTACAGAGTAAAACTCTTAATCCTACCCATATACCCGATACATGGGAAGAGTTTATAGCATTATTAAAAATCAAATCAGGGGAGACTTATAAACAGTTTAAAGCCTATGATTATCAATCAAAATTAATCAAATTGTGCGAGTCAGAATCAACAATTCTAGCGGTAAAATCGAGACAATTAGGGATAACACAAACAATTGCCTCTTACTTTTTATTTAAAGCCTGTTCTAACCCTGCTTATAGTGCTATCTGTTTTTCCCGTTCTCAGGATGATGTTAGTGCGTTATCGAGAAGGGTTAGGGATATGGCTCTACAGCTTGAATCTTTTGGGATTGAACTGTTAATTGATAATGTAGGATTAATTAAGCTTAAAGGATTAGGTGAAATCTATTTTAAAAATTCATCAAAAGAAGGTAGCCGCTCCTATGATTCTATCTCAGATTTTTTATTCGATGAGGCTTCTTTTGTTCCCACAATCGAGTCAATTTATAGCGCGTCTAGTGCATCATCTAGCATGGTTTCTAAGAGTCTTAAAGTAATAGTATCAACACCGGGTTCCAAACTTTCATGGTTTTATAAACAAGCAAATTTGAATAGTAAAAAACCGATTGACATAACCTGTAAGGAAGTATCAGAGGGAGTTTTATCACCTTTCTATTATTATAATGAAGAGGGATTATGTAAAGTTTTTATTCACTGGAAAGCACATCCTATTTATTCAAAAAAAGATGATTATTTAGAATTCAGAAGACAACAAGACCAGACATCTTTAGAAGTAGTTAATCGTGAGTATAATCTAACATTTGAAGAGATAGATGAG
>NZ_JBJUDF010000040.1:0-18894 GCF_046067725.1 Planktothrix sp. | reverse complement strand
ATCATTTAATTGCTCGGAATAGTTATATTTATACCTATTCGGTTCGATTTGATAAACCCGCTTCTCATGTGCGGTTTGGAATGTTAATTAAAACCGTCAGTGGGTTTGAATTAGCTGGTGCTTCCTTTTTAGCAACTTCTCAATCGATTAAACAAATTGAACCGGGAACGATTATTGCGATTAAATTTAAGTTTGAATGTCAATTATCTCCTGATGTTTATTTCCTAAATGCGGGAGTTTCTGGTATTGTAGAAGGCGAATTTACTTATTTAGATCGCTGTATTGATGTGGGGATGTTTAGAGTTCAACCCTATGAAGAATCTTGTAGTACCGGAGTGGTAGACTTGTTAATTGAACCCAGTTTAAAGGTTAAGTCTGGTCAAGTCAAGCAGCAATCCGAACTCGAACGTCTTTAAATTAAGGTAAACTATGGAAACTGGGAGAGGGAATTCAACCCAAACTCAACGAACCTTGACTTAATTGCTGTTTAATTTGTCTTAACGTTGTTCATTTTGATTAAAAAGCTGAAATAGCAACTCAAACACTTATGGATAAGACTTCTTCCCCCTCTTCCATTTTAATCGTTGCCGGAATGCACCGTTCAGGAACTTCTTTGACCGCTTCCTTACTGCAAAATTTAGGGGTCAATATTGGTCAACAGTTAGTCGGTGCTGACTATGGAAATATTAAAGGTCATTTTGAAAATATTAGCTTTGTAGACTTTCATCAATCAATTTTGAAAAGTCATAATATTGATGAACTTGGATGTACATTATTTGATGAAATCTCTTTAACAGAAGAGAATATAGAAAAAGCGAAAAATCTGATTGAAATTAATCAAGATCTGAATCGAGTTTGGGGATGGAAAGATCCTAGAACAACATTATTTTTAGAGTTATGGCATCAATTATTACCTCAAGCAAATTTTATTTTTGTTTATCGTTCTCCTTGGGAGGTAATTGATTCTTTGTATCGTCGATCAACGGATGCAACCTTGCTGGATCATCCTGAACTTGCGATGCAAATGTGGAACCATTATAACCATAAAATTTTAGAATTTTATCAAAAATATCCGAATCAATGTCTATTAGCTAACGTTTATACCATTGGGAATCATACGGCAGATTTTATTCAAGCTATTAATGATAAATTTAAACTCAATTTACCCTCTAATTTTTCTAATCAATTTGAACCTTCTTTATTAGTTAATCGGATTTTAGCTACTCCTAAACCGTTATTTATTAAGGCTTATTTTCCTGAAGCAATCGAACTTTATCAAACCTTAGAAGCTATGGCTTATCCCTTAAATAGCCGTTTAACTGCATCAGAATTAGAAAGTTTAAATAAACCGTTATCTGCCGATTGGATGTTTGAAGATTGGGCAAAACTTCGCAAATTAGAAAAATCTCATTCTATTTTAGCGAAAGATTTAGATATTTTGCTGAAAGATCGAGATATTTTACAAGCCGATATTGAACAATGGCAAGAACGATTTCAAGATGCCGTAGACCGCTTAATTAAAACAGAAAATCAACTCGGTCAAACTCAGTTAAAACTCAATAGTGCAGAATCTCAAGCCCAAGAAGCGATTACTAAATTAATTCATACTGAAGAAGAACTCGGTAAAACTCAAGGAGAATTAGAAGGCTTTAAAACTCAATTTCAGCAAGCTGTTGAAAAATTGGTAACAACCGAAGAAGAACTGGGTAAAACCCAAGCAAAATTACAAACTTTAGATGCTAAATATCAAGAATCTTTAACTTGTTTGATTCGCTCTGAAACAGAACTAGGAAAAGTACAATTCTCACTGCAAGACTTAAGTATTCAATATCAAGATGGACTCACCAAAATTTTAGCATTAGAAGAAGAACTCGGTCAAACTCAACTCAAATTATTAGGTGCTGAATCCCAATTTCAACAAGCTTTAAATAAAATTTTTAGCTTAGAAGAAGAACTCGGTAAAGCGCAACAAGAAGTCGTTGCCATGAGAACCTCTAAATTCTGGAAATTGCGAAACAAATGGTTTGGAATTAAACAAGGTTTAAAAAAATTACGTCGTCGGTTTATCTATTCTATTGATTTTCCTCTGAATTGGGAATTAACGGGATTTACCGAAAAGTTTTTGAATATTTCAGGGTGGTGTTTTTATACTGGAAATCAACCGCTAAAAGCTGTTCGTGCTCGAATTGGAACTGATATTTTTACAGGAGAATATGGTATTGAACGTCAAGATGTAGCCGAGCAACAACCCAACCATTCCCAAGCTAAATTATCAGGATTTTATTTACAAATTCGGGTTCCTCAAGGCAATTCTTTAGTGGAATTAGAAGCTCAAGATCATACCGGAAAATGGACGGTTTTTGCTCGTTATCCCTTAACTGTTTCCACGTTAGGCGCTTCTTTTGATGTTCCGGTTCAATGGGAACAACGACAAGGACAAATCTTGTTTGCGGGGTGGTGTTGCCATCCCAATCATCGCATTACTCAACTTAAATTAATCTGTGGAAATCAATGGGTAATTTGTGCCTATGGGTTACGTCGTGTGGATGTAGGACAAGCTTTTCCCAATTGGGTTGGCAGCTTAGAAAGTGGGTTTGAAGCATTAATTGATATTCCCTCTGGAACTTGGAAAATTAGGTTAGAAGCTCAATTAGAAACTGGAGAAACCTTGACCTATGATTGTTCTCAAACGTTACAAGTTTCTCGCTATGGAATATTAGAAAAAAGTACAGCCAAAGTTCAACAAATTTCTCGTTATAGTGCCGCCATTCAAAAACGTATTGGAGAGCGAAAACAACGCTTAGGTCGTTTGTTACCGATGCCTTGGGAAATTCCGGCAATTATTCGCCAAATGCGGCTCATGTATCGGCAAACAAATGCCCCTCTCGGCGATATTTTACCCCCCCAAGGATTTGAACTGCCTCAACCTGTTGATGCTTATCACGCTTGGTTAAATGTTAATCAATGGACAGAACGTAGCTTTAATGATTTAAAAATTCGATTAGCCGCTTATCCGGCTGAAACTTTGCCTAAAATTTCAGTGGTTATGCCTGTTTATAATCCCCCCATTGAATTTTTAGAAAAAGCGATTCAAAGTGTGATTAACCAAGTGTATTTTAATTGGGAACTTTGTATTGCAGATGATTGTAGTAGTAATCCTCAAGTTGCAGAATTATTAAATCAATATGCAGCCCAAGATTCTCGAATTAAAGTGCTATTTCGGACAGAAAATGGCAATATTAGTACGGCAACCAATAGTGCAGCGAGTCAAGCAACGGGTGAATTTATTGCATTTTTAGATAATGATGATGAATTAACCCCTGATGCGTTAGGGGAAATGGCATTATATATGATTGAGTTTCCTGAAACAGATTTACTGTATTCAGATGATGATAAAATAGACCCCGATGGCAAACGATTTGCCCCCCAATTTAAACCCGATTGGTCGCCTCAATTGTTACTTTCCTATATGTATATGGGGCATTTATTGGTGGTTCGTCGGTCAATTTTTGAAGAATTAGGCGGCTTTAGAATTGGGTTTGAAGGGTCACAGGATTATGATTTTGCCTTAAGAGCTAGTGAAGTTTCTCGACAGATTGGTCATCTGCCTTTAGTGTTATATCATTGGCGGACAGCACCGGGTTCAACTGCCGTTTCTGGGGCGGCAAAACCTGCCAGTTTTGATGCTGGAAAAAATGCCATTCAAGAAGCTTTAATTCGTCGTCAAAGTTCTGCAACCGTTTATCAACCGAATTGGGCAAGTGAGCTAAATTTAGGAATCTTTTCTCATCAATTCCCCGACCAAGGGCCGTCTGTTACCATTATTATTCCGACGAAAAATCAACTGAAATTACTCCAAGCTTGTGTTGAATCGATTCGCAAAACAACTTATCAAAATTATCAAATTGTTATTATTGACAATGAAAGCGATGAGCCGAAAACTTTAGAGTATTTAAACAAAGTTAATAAAAATGAAAAAATATCCGTTTTAAAAATAACAAATAACGGAAAATTCAACTTTGCAGCTATTAATAATCAAGCCGTTGCACAGGTCGAGACAGATTATGTTTTATTCCTGAATAATGATACAGAAGTGATTAACCCTCGATGGTTAAGTCAAATGATGGGTTATGCTCAAATGCAGTCTGTAGGGTCAGTTGGAGCACGATTAATCTATCCTGATGACCGCATTCAACACGCTGGAATACTGCATGGACTTCATCATGGTTTAGCGGGTCATGCCTTTAAATTATCCCATCGTCAAGATTTTGGTTATTTAGCTTATTCTAAAGTCGTCCGCAATTATTCTGCTGTGACGGCGGCTTGTTTATTAACACCCCGTCAATTGTTCTTAGATTTAGGGGGATTTAATCAAACTAATTTTGCCGTTGCTTATAATGATGTTGATTACGGTTATCGCTTATTTGAAAAAGGATATCAATCCGTTTATTGTCCCGATGCGGAATTAATTCACCGAGAAGGAATTAGCCGAGGATATAAAGATGATCCCAAAGAAGTTGCTAAATTCAGACGTCAATATGCGACTAAAATTGACCCCTTTTATAATCCCCATTTATCCTTAGCCAATGAGTGGTTTCAAATTCAACCTCGCCGCTATCAATTTAAGCTCACTCAGAAACAATTACCGATTCCGAAAGTGTTAATGTGTAGCAATGAATTAGAATATACAGGTGCACCGTTACATCAATTTGAAATTGCGGTTCAATTAGCATCAGAAGGAAAAATAGAACCTGTTATTTTCTGTGTCAATGATGGGCCGTTACGCTATGCTTATGAACAACAGGGAATTCAAGTTATTATTCGGGAACATCCCTTAGCCAATCTTTATCAACAAGATACCTACGATGCGGCAATTCAAGCGTTAGCAAATGAACTACAAATAGAACAGTTTGATATTGTCTATGCGAATACTTTAGAAACCTTTTTCATGGTAGATTGTGCCAAATCTAAAGCGGTTCCTTCTGTTTGGAATATCCATGAAAGTCAACCTTGGCAAACCTATTTTGATGGTCTAGGTTCAGAAATTGCCAACCGAGCATTAAAATGTTTTCAATTTCCCTATCGGATCATTTTTGTTGCGGATGCAACTCGGAATCTTTATCAACCTTTAAATAGTCATCATAATTTTACCGTTGTTCATAATGGTTTAGATGTTCAACGATTACTGAAAGCCTCAGAATTCTTAACAAGAAGTGAAGCTCGAAATCAATTAAAAATCGCAGAAGATGAAATCGCAATTTTGCTATTAGGAACCGTTTGTGAACGGAAAGGACAACAGGATTTAGTGAAGGCATTAGCTTTATTATCTCCTCAATATCAGAGCAAAATTCGCTGTTTTATTGTTGGTGATCGCCCCAGTTTATATAGTACAGAATTAGCTCAATTAGTTGCCCAACTTCCTGACCGTTTAAAACAAGGGTTAACGGTGGTTCCTGAAACTCCAGAAACCGCACAATATTTCCTAGCTGCGGATATTTTCGTGTGTACTTCTCGCATTGAAAGTTATCCGCGAGTGATTATGGAAGCAATGGGGTATAATCTTCCGATTATCACGACTCCAGTATTTGGAATTCCTGAACAGGTGCGGCATGAAATTAACGGGTTATTTTATACCCCAAACCAACCGGAAGAATTAGCCAAATGTTTAACAAGTTTATTAGAAGATGGAGAATTACGAAAACAATTGGCTGAAAATTCTCAATATGTTTTAGAGTCTCTAAATACCTTTGAAGAAATGGCTCAAAGCTATTTAGAAATCTTCCAAGAAGCTTATTTTATTAATCCCTATTTTGTTGCTGAAATTTCTTCACCTGCTCAAATTTTGGAAGAATTAGAAGTAGAGATTGTAGAAGTTATTCCTACACCAGAAGAAACGGTTTCTGAGCCTAACGTTAATGCTTCTGAACCTAACGTTAATCCTCCTGAACCTGAAATTGCTGAACCTCAAGCCAAGAATTATTGGGAAACCAATCCAACCGCCGCTGCCGCGAGTCAATGGGTTTCTAATCCAATTATTGCTGATAAAATTCATCAGCGAATGTCAGGAGGACAAACGAAGAAATATTGGTTACGGTGGTTAATTGAAGATTATTTTGCAGGTCAAAAATTTAATCATCTGATTTCATTAGGATGTGGAATTGGCAACCATGAAATTTTAATGGCAGAATTAGGATTTGCCCAACACATTGATGCTTTTGATTTTTCAGCCTCTTCCTTAGAAATTGCCCGACGGGATGCACAAGAAGCAGGAGTTCAGGTTAATTTCTATCAAGAAGATTTTAATACTTTCATCCTAAATCCAGACACAAAATATGATGTTGCATTCTGTTCCGGTTCCTTGCACCATGTTCGAGAATTAGAACGATTTTTAGACATTGTTCATAAAGCATTACATCCTCAAGGATATTTCATTATTAATGAATATGTGGGGGCTAATTATTGCATTTATGATCAACATCAAGTGGAAATGATTAATCGTTTGTATCAATGTTTCCATAAATTAATTCGCTCCGGGGTAATGGAGCATAAATTTGTCAATCCCAGCATTCACCAAGTCTTTGCAACTGACCCTTCAGAAGCCGTTCGTTCTGAATTGATTTTACCGTTTATTGAATATTATTTTGATGTTGAACTGTTTAATCCCTTTGGCGGTGGAATTCTGCATCCGCTCTATCCTTTATTAGATCACAATCAGTTTTTACCCGGTGATCCGAAAGGTGAAACTATTATTAAATTATTGTTAGAATTTGAACAAATTTTAATGGAAATTCCGGGGGGTTTAGAATCAGATTTCTGTTTGTGTGTCTTGCGTCCTAAACGATTTTAAAAAATTCATAGGGGCGGGTAAACCCCGCCCACCGTTATATTAATTACCCAATTCTATATTTTTTTGAGGATGGTAATGGTTTCATTGATGTTATCAAAGACTCTTTCTAAAGAGAAAGGAAAATGTAACTCTCGTTTTAACATTATTAAAAAATCAATAAAATCTTTACCTGTCCAGACATGAAAATGGATACTAAATTCTCGTTTCATTAATTGTTTAACCATCCATTTTGCTCTGGTTTCATCTGGCTCTTTTTCGACTAATTCAACCCATTCTTCATAATGATATTGCCTAGACCATTCTGAGCCTTCTTGATAATCTTTTAACAAATGTTCAAGGGATGTTATGGGACGATCTCGATCAAAACAATGTTGTTTTTCGGGAACTGCTAAATACAGAATACCATTTTTATTAAGTACCCTTAATAAATTTTTTATTGTTAGAATAGGGTTTTGGCAATGTTCAATAAAATGATTAGCAATTACAAAGTCTTGAGTTTCATTCTCGAAAGTTGTTAATAATTCACCATTGTCAATAATATCTACTGTCACTAAATTAACATTCCCTAATTCTGGATATTCTTTTTTTAATTGAGGAACACTCATGCGATCAACATATTTAACCTGAGCCGATGCAGGTAGATCCAAAGGATGATTTAAAGCTCCGATCTCAATTCCATTCCCCTGTAAATATAGATTAGCAAAAAAACGACGGAAAGCATAAACAGAAGACAGGGTTTCATCGAATTCAGCGATTGTCATAATTCAGTCACAATAGAAAATTCTTAATACATTTTAATTTTAAGCTAATTTTTAACCAACAAGGTCAACTTGTTAGAGTATAATGAGCGATCAGTGATCAATTGTTAACCTTGTAGTCGGGCGAGGGTGTTGGTGAACAACTGATTGATGATTAATGACTAAAAAGAGGAAGAGTAACATTGAGCCATATCAGTGAAATCGATTTAAAACCAATTAATCCACCTCACTTTATTATTATTGGTGTCCAAAAAGGAGGAACGAATTCCCTTTACAATTATTTATGCACACACCCTCAAATTGTAGCAGCAACCCAAAAGGAAATTCACTTTTTCACGCTAAATTATGAGCAAGGTTTAACTTGGTATCAATCCCAATTTTCCTCAGAGGCGGATGGAAAGCAAATCTTGACGGGTGAAGGTTCTCCCTATTATTTATTCCATCCCTTAGTTCCTCAACGACTGTATGAGTCTTTTCCAAATACCCGATTAATTGTATTATTAAGGAATCCAGTGGATCGGGCGATTTCTCATTACTATTGGGAAGTGAAACTGGGATATGAACCTTTATCATTAGAAGAGGCAATCTCACAAGAACCTGAACGACTGCAAGGAGAAGTTGAAAAAATTTGTTCAGATGGAACTTATTTTAGTTTTAACCATCAACATTATTCATACCTTGCTCGTGGACTTTATGCAGAACAACTACAAAGATGGATGCAGTTTTTTCCGAGAGAACAATTCTTGATTCTCAAAAGTGAAGATTTATATTGTAATTCTGCGAAAGTTGTTAATCAAGTGTTTGATTTTTTGGAAATTCCTAATTACATCTTACCCACTTATGATAAATACAATGAAAATGATTATCCTCAAACTGACTCAAGTATTCGTCAAAAATTAGCAGCTTATTTTCAGCCCCATAACCAAAAATTAACCCAGCTTTTAGGGGAAGATTGGAGTTGGGGAATTCCCGAATTTTCCTCTGATTTAACTCAAAAAACAAGAACACAATCTCTATTAACATCGGTTACATCTATGACAAAAGTTGATTATGAATCCGCTTGGGATAACTATGCCAAAAATTGGCAAAGTACCAACTCTGAAGAAGTTTATATTGGGGATGAATGGATTGGGGTTGCCGCAGGTGCAGCCAGTTCTTTAGCTGAATATGAAGCTTTAATTGAACAAAAATTTATTGCTCCCTATATTCAGAAACATCATCAAGTTTTAGAAATTGGTGTAGGGGGAGGAAGAACCGCTACATTACTGTTAAATTATTGCGATCGCTTAGTTTGTGCTGATATTTCCCAACAACTCCTGAATGCAACTCAAAATCGCCTAGGAAATGAACGAGTTAGCTATGTCAAATTAGACGGTCTAACCTTGGATGGAATCGCGCCTCACTCCTTGGATGTTTGTTTTTGTTATGATACGCTGGTACATATTGAACCCCGCGATATTTTTAACTATTTAACTCGAATTCCTGCTTTATTAAAAGGGGATCGGTTGTGTCTTTTTCACCATACCAATCTTTTAAGCGAATTAGGCTGGAAAAAATTCTTAATCGATTGGGATAAAAATTTACTAGGGAAACGACAGGGAACCGCATTTTCCTTAATGACTGATACGATCATGGAGAAATTTTTAACCCATCTCAACTATGAAATTCTCCATAAAGATACCGAATCTGTACCTAGAGACTGTGTATGGATTTGTAAAGCACCTGAAATTCGATCACACTAAAAGAACAATTTACTTGAAAATATTATCCCAAAAATAAGCAATGAAAGCCTTGTTTTTACACCCCAACTTTCCGGCTCAATACCGCCATATTATTACAGCTTTAGGTGCAGATCCGAATAATCAAATCGTATTTGGAACCAAAAATGAGCGTCCTGAATGGAATATCCCAGGAGTCGAAAAAGCGGTTTTTAATCCCAGTCGAGAAGCGAGTGCTGAAACCCACCAATATGTCAGGGTTTTAGAAAGTGCCGTCTTACATGGACAAGCCGTATTTAGAATGGCAGAACAACTCAAAGCCAAAGGATTTGTGCCCGATATTATTTGCGGTCATTCCGGTTGGGGGCCAACTTTATTCGTTAAAGAAGCCTTTCCTAACACTCCATTATTGTGTTATTTTGAGTGGTTTTATCATGCAGAAGGTTCAGATGCTGACTTTGATCCGGCTGAACCCTTAAGTGTTGATGATAAAGCTCGAATTCGGGTCAAAAATACACCCATTTTAATTGATTTATATTCTTGTGATTGGGGAGTTTCTCCGACCCATTGGCAACAATCTCAATTTCCCCCTGAATTGCGTCAAAAAATTTCTGTCCTTCATGATGGTGTTGATACCAGTTATTTTAAACCCAATCCAGGGGCTAAATTAGTATTACCTGATTTAGATTTATCAGGAGTAGATGAACTGGTCACTTATGTAGGGCGAGGAATGGAACCCTATCGGGGATTTCCTGAATTTATTGAAGCCGTTGCTTATATTCAAGAACGCAGACCCAACTGTCATATTGTAGTCGTCGGATCAGAGCGAGTTTGTTATGGTAAACCTTTACCCAATGGGATGAGCTATAAAGACTATATGCTCAAAAAAATCCCCCTGGATCTGTCCCGAATTCATTTTGTAGGGCCACTTCCCTATGGCCAATATTTGCAAGTGATTCAGTCTTCAGATGTTCATATTTATTTAACACGACCCTTTGTTCTATCCTGGTCAATGATTGAATCTTTATCAACAGGTTGTTTAGTTCTAGGTTCAGATACCGCACCTGTGCGTGAAGTGATTCAAGATGGAGTGAACGGCTTGCTCGTCGATTTCTTCTCTCCGAAACAGATTGCTGATCGAGTCGATGAAGTGCTGGATCATCCGAATCGTATGGCTCAACTGCGAGTCAAAGCTCGTGAAACGGCCATCGAACGTTATGAACTCAGCACACTATTATCCAAACATCTGCAATTGATTACAGAAGTTGCGAATCGTTCTCTTCCCGCAACCGTCGGTCAAGTTGAACCCGCAATGCTGTTGCGATAGGAAGGAAACAGGAGGTAATTTCTGTTAAGTGTCCAGGTGATAGATCAGAGCAGCCTTTGAGCCAGAAATAAATCGGAACCTTTTGTCTGGGAACCCGTCTGACAGGGTGAAGGAACTTAAAACCAAGTACCTTTTATAACTTAGAGAGTGATGGCTTCAAGACAAACTGAAAATGAGAATTTTCCATACAGAATTGATAATAAACTCTAGCAGTCAAAACGGCCATATCTATCCAGTAGACAAGAGTGGCGATAAAGGACTAGACTTGCTGGAGATAAAAAGGTTAAACTACTGCCGAACAAGGTATGGTGTTTTAAGCAGTGTCTGTCATCCCAACAGATCCAATGACATTATTGCAGAGGAGTGAAATCAAATGACAACAAATTTAGGCCCAGGGGCCCAATATTACGATCAGGATGTGGGTTTTGCCCCTAGACCCGATACGATTCTCGGTGAAGGTGGAAACGACACGATTTTCTCGTCTACCCTCGGTGGCAGTCTAATCGACGGTGGCGCGGATAATGATATCCTACAAAGCAGAGGCCCTGGCGATACGGTTCTGGGTAACGACGGTAATGATTCCCTCAGATCTCAACAGCTTCGCACCGTTCTGATTGGAAATCAAGGTCGTGATACCTTATCAGCAGATTTAACAGCCAGCCTCTATGGTGGGGTAGATAATGACTTTTTGATTGGTCAATCTACTGGTAACTACCTCTTTGGAAATAAGGATGCAGATACTCTGCTCGGTGGAATTCAAGGAGGAGATTACCTCTATGGCGGTCAAGGAGATGACCAGATAGGATTTGTCAATGCCAGTGGTCAAAGCAACCTCTCCGGTGTTCTTGTTGCTGGAGCCGTAGGTGGCAGTAACCAAGGCAATAACTATGTCTCTGGAGATAAAGGCAGAGATAGTATTGTTGGGGTTAATACGGGGGATAGTCTTCTCGGTGGGGATGATAATGACTCCATTATCGGTGTCGGTAGTCTCAACCTCTTGGATGGGGGTAGTGGGAATGATACTGTCTCCGTCCTCAATCCGACTGCAACCTTACAATTCTCCACCAGCCCAGCCATTGTTGGTCTTAGCCAAATTACCCTGATGGGCGGGGCTGGTGACGATTCTCTCTACGGTGGTGTTGGTCGCTTTGCAGAAGGCCAGAACTACATGGATGGTGGAGATGGCAACGATACAATCCGAAGCTTTGCGATTCAGGATGCCCTGTATGGTGGTGAAGGCAATGACTTAATCACAACCGCCAATCCTAATGTTCTAACCACTCAAGGTAGCACCACCCAACCGGGTTTTGTCGGTGAAAGTACCTTATATGGTGGTGGCGGAAATGATACTTTATTAGCCGCCTTTAGTACAGATTACCTGTTTGGCGATGCTGGCAATGATAGTCTGAGCGGACAATTCTCAGCGTTAGACGGTGGAGATGGAAATGACACTCTCTACGGAGGAAATTGGACATCTACCATCCCTGGCGCAACAAAACCTCCTGCTGTTACCTTATCGGGTGGTTCTGGCAACGACTATATTTTCGGTGCATTCGGCGAAGTTGCAAATATTTATAATGGTGGTCTTGGAGATGACACCATTATCTTTACCACCACGAACGATAGTCTCCTGGGTGAAGGTTCCCCAGAAGGTAATGACAACATTTCCTTTGTCAATGGTTTAGCCAACGGTGCCACTGGAACCAGTTTTGTCTTATTTGATACTCTCGGCGACAACACCATTTCCGGTAGTGATGGCAATGACAGCATCGTAACTGGTAGTGGGGTCGATTTCCTACAAGGTGGAAGCGTTGCTGCTGCTGCTGGAGTTGAGGTTGGCTTCGGAGATGACACCCTTATTTCTGGTGGTGGCAATGACTACCTCTTCGGGGGTTCAGGACAAGATGTCTTGTTTGGGGAAGCCGACAATGATACCCTGCAAGGAGGTTCCAACGATGATACATTAGTTGGTGGTGCAGGTGCTGATGTCTTCCTCTATCAGTTCAAGTCAGATCTGAACGGCTCTGCTCGAGACTTGATTACCGACTTCAACCCAGATGACAGTGATAAACTGTATTTCTCTCGTGGAGACGGTGGTTTTAGCTTTAAGGCGCAGCCCGGTGTTCCGTTTACTGAACTGTCTTCGGAACAATTTGTTGTTCTCAGTAGTGGCAGTTACGAGGGCGGTAGTAGCAATACTCAAGCTTCAACAAATGTTGGCCCTGTGTTGGTCTACGAGAAAGCGACTGGAGTGTTATGGTATGACTCCGATGGTGGTGGACAAAATCCGGCTGATTTGGTTGCCTTCTTCAAAACCCCAGACAACACCATTCCGAGCCTATCCCGAACCGATATTGTCATCATTTAGGTTGAAATAGCAGAGAAAAAGACGGACTTAATGCCCTAACTTTCAGGTTCTATCCGCTTTTTCTTCCCTGTTTTTCTGTCAATCAGTTCAAGGAAAAAAGACCGAGAGAAATAATTCTCTCGGTCTTTTTATAGATTTAGGTTCATTTTCAAAACCGTTACTGAGCCGAATCAGGAAGTTCACTGTCAGATGCGACGGGGTTTAATGGGGATTGACTGGTTTCTACATTAGTATTGTTATCAAAATGTCTGACTTGTCCTCCAATTAAATTAAGAAAACTGGAACCAAAATGCTGAATTTCTAAGAAATTAGCGTGGGACGGAGTAGGTTTATAAATTTTAAATGTTTTCATAATTCCCAGGGTAGCAGCACTTTCTAACGGGCCAATAAAACTACAATCTCGATCTAAAAAATAAGGTTGTTTTGCCCAAAATTCCATTTGTTCAGCATTTAAAAAGAAACACCCGGAATGGGGGTTTAAAGGACGTTTGAAAGAAACAGCTTGCTCCATCACTTTTCCAATAAACTGGGGCTGATCTTGAATATTTTGAAAATTAGCAGTGATATGGGGTAACAGATCTCCATCAATATAACCCTTAATCACTTTGCTGTAGGGAGAAACTTCGTAACGGTTGGGTTGTAAAACACAACTATTGCTCGTATGATGATTAAACCAGTTTAGCTTAATAAAAAACCAGGGATCATGGAGGATTAAATCATCTTCTAAATAACAATAATAATCATATTGACCCAAATGCTCACGCAAAACTTGATGACATTCAAATCCTAATAACATCGGTTCAGCTTGGGTCGGATAATGTTGACAAAAGGAGGGAGGTAGAGGAATTTTACCCAGTAAATGATAATTTTGCGTAGTACAAATCACAATATCAATTTGATAGCTTTGTTCCAAGTTAACTGGAATTGTTACACATTGAGCAATATCAATCATGCACTGGGATTGACTATAAAGTTCTCGTAAAGCCGTTAATGCAAATATTAACCCTGTAATTCTAGGGCGAGAATCTTTACTTAAAGAGGCGTGTTTTCCATCTCCATCGGGATTAAAAAAGTGAGGAATAGTCAATAAAATTCGCATGATTTTTAATGAAATGGTTTAAGGTTTTTAGTTTATTATTTGAAAACTATTGGAATAATTCGGGGACTCGTTGACGCAGTTCTTCATTTAAACGGGGTAACTGATCTCGCATTTTTAAATACCATTCTCGTCGTTGTTTGTAATATTGACACAGCAAACGGTGTTCTCGTACCCACTGACAGGCATTCGTAGCCAGTTTACGTCGCAATGAAGTATTAATGATCAGTTCATTTAAGTACATTTCAAATTGCTGTATCGTTCGATAAATTAAACCCGTTTCTCCATGAATAATCGATTGTTCATAGACCGTTGGACTCGCTAAAACAGCCACACCATGACCGGCACATTCTAAAAATTTTAAATCCGATTTCATCAGATTAACAGAGGTTGGCATTAGAGGTAACAATGCAATATCACAAGCGTGGAGAATCTGATGATATCTATCATAACTGCAAAAGGGTTCAAATTCTTTATCAGCTATTTCTAAACAATCAAAAAAATGGCGGTCATGAATCACCTTAACTTGAATATGAGTTGAGTGACGAATTAAAACTTGATTTAAAGTTTCCATGATCGGTTGCCAATCCAATTCTCGATTTAAGGCCCCAAAAAATAAGGTTATTTTTGAATTAGAATAAATTCGAGGCGGAGGTAAAGTTAACAAATGATTTTGAAAAATGGCAACATTCGGATTAAATTGTTTTAAAAATACAGCTAAAGGTTGAGTTGAGGTTTGAACTCCATGACATCCTCGATAACTCAGATAACGATTGTCAGCATATTCCTTCCTTCGTAAAGGATTATCATCAATTTCAGCAATAATTAAATAATCTTCTTTTAATAATTTTTTTAATATTTCTAAGTGATGATTATAAGATAAAATTGTACGTTGCCAAATAAAAACCTTTTCTTCATTCGGTAAAATCGAACCAGTAGGAATTGATTTAGAGGTTGACAGTGTTCGTGTTCCGGGTATTGTTGCTGTTAATTGATCCGGTTCTAATACTCGAACGCGATCGCATCCTGTAGGAGCCATGATTGCAGTTTGAATTAACAAACGACGAGGAGATTGAGTCGATTTAATTGCACGAACAATATAATATTCTGCGGCGGTTTGAGTGATAAAACGATTCAGATCTAATTCCAATGCTTCTCGAAGGGGTTGGATCAATTGAATAAATTTTTCAAATTCATGATCCTTTTTTCCTCTCGTTTGAATCTCATAAATATATAATCCAGCTTCCCAAAAAATTGTTTGAATGCTTTCTAAGGGTAATCCACCTTGATCTGTATATTCCTGACCTAAACTAACTCGGTTTCCTTGAATAATATTAATAATATTTCGCCAATATTGGCTGTTAGGAATCAAGGCTAAAACTTGACCTCCCTCTTTTAACCATTGAGTTTGATGCTGTAAGAGCTTGAATGGATTTCTAACTTGGGGTAAAATAGAATCATAAATTAAACAATCTACTGTTCCTGGGTCTAGTTCTAATTGAAGGGTTTCTAATTGATCAATAGAGGTTAAAATAATTTGATCTAACCCTTTTATGACTTCTGAACTCAATTCCGAGTTGATTAAAATTCCCCCATACAAACTTTGAGGATTAATTCGCTTATAATAATAACCTGTAGTTCCTGTTGAACAGCCAACATCGATCAAGATTTGAGCATCAGCAGGTAAAAAATTCAGTAATTCTGAGGGTCGGTCAAGGGATTTCCAAGATGGACTAGAATGCTGATTGTTATAACTAACCTGATCTGTGCTATCTGTATTCATAACCTTGAGTGAAATGAGAGCCATTTTATAAATAACAGGTTTTAGGTCACACTGGCAAGTTAATTGCAGGATTTCAAGGATTTGAGACATTTTCTAAGATCATTTTTATGCCTAAAGTTAGCGTTATTATTCCAACTTACAACCAAGAACCATATATTTCAGAAGCCATTGACAGTGTTTTAAACCAAACCTATCAAGATTTTGAAATTATTATTACTAATGATGGTTCTTCAGATCAAACCCTTCAACGCATTCAAGAAAAAACTGATCCTAGAATTCGTTGGTTCTCTTTTAATCAGAATCAAGGTGTTAGTGTAGCAGCAAACCATTGTATTCGTCATGCAACGGGAGAATTGATTGCTATTTTAGATTCTGATAATATTTTTTTACCAGATAAGCTTGAAAAACAAGTTAATTTTTTAAAAAATCACCCTGAATTTGATGCTGTTTTTACCCATGCCAAAATTATTAATAAAAATGGAAACAATCATGAAGGGAAGGAAGCTTTATTTGAAAAAGTTTTTTCTCAAAAAAACAAAGATCGTTTTCAATGGTTAAATTCTTTTTTTTATGCAGATAATTCTCTTTGTAACACCAGTGTTTTAATTAAGAAAAGCTGCTATAATCAAATAGGATTATATGATCCACGATTACGCCAGGTTCATGACTTAGATTTCTGGATACGTTTGTGTCTAAAATCGGAAATTTATATTTTACCTGAACCTTTGGTTTTATTCCGATTTCATGATAGCAATATTAGTGGCGTAACCCCTGAGAATATGATTCGTCATGTTTGGGAAATTCCTCTAGTGCTTGAGCATTATCTGAGTCCAGAGTTGATTCCCATTTTTCATAAAATTTTTCCAGAATTAAAACAAGTTGAAACTGCCATTAAGCTTGATGATCTTCAATTTTTAATTGCAAAACTTGCTTTAACAGTTCAGCGTCCTAGTCATCAGTATTTTGGGGTTTATACGTTATACCAGTTGATGAAAAATCCGCAAACTGCTGAATATATTGCGGAGAAATATTCGTTTAAATATAGTAATTTGATTCATCTAGGTGGAAGTCATGATATTTTCCAAATCACAACTAACAGAAAACTGAAGCAGGAGCTTAAAAGAACTCAAAAGCAAATTCAAGAATTAAACAATCAAAATACACAGCAAATATCGGTAATTTCTCCTGATGTTATCCCTTCTAAAACTGAATCTAAAATCAATCAATCTCTACCTTTAGTTAGTATATTAATTCCAACGTATAATGGTGAAGAATTTTTGGCTAAAGCGATTAAAAGTGCTTTAAATCAGACTTATCCTAACTTAGAAATTATTGTTTCTGATGATGGTTCTAGCGATGCTACTATCAAAATTGCAGAATCTTTTCAACATCAATCTTCTATTCCTTATCGAATTATAACTCATTCTAACTACGGATTAGTTAAGAATCTCAATTTTTGCATTCAGGAAGCTCAAGGGAAATATATTAAATTTATTTTTCAGGATGATTGGTTAGAAGCTAATTGTATTGAGAAAATGGTAAATTTAGCTGAACAAGATCCAGAAATTGGTTTAGTTTTTTCTCCCCGTCAAGTCGTTATTCACCCCAACTCAAAATCTGATCCCAATTGTCAATCTGCTTATAATGGCGCTATTAATTTACATCAAAAATGGTCTCAGTTAAAATCGATTCAATTCGGTCAAGACCTTTTGTCCGATCCTAACTGTTTAATTTCAGGGTTAAATAAAATTGGTGAACCCACAACAGTATTAATTCTCAAAGAAGTTTTTGAAAAATTAGGAGGATTTGATCCAAATCTTCAGCAACTTTTGGATGTGGATATGTGGTGGAGAATTATGGGTCATTATAAAATTGCTTTTATTGATCAAGCGTTATCTTCCCTACTCATTCATAAAGATCAACAAACTCAAGTTAACATTTCTCAGCAGGAAAATTACAAAGATTATGAAAGATTATATTTAAAAATATTTCAAGATTCTAGCTATGATTTTTTGAATCAATCTTTCAAAAAGGTTATTTTGCAAAAAGCTCTATTGAATTCTGATTTTTATTTAAAATTAATAACATCCTTGATGAATCAATATCAAACAAGTCCACGTCCACCCATTATAGATAATCTCAAATTAATTCGTCAAACTCTAGTAGAATATTGGATCACGTTAAGCTCTAATGATTTAGAAACGAAATATACTCAAGAAATTCGTCCGATTTATCAAATTTTATTGAATAGCAATTTAGTTTATGAGGAATTATCTGAAGATGAACAAAAATGGATACAAGATGTTAAAGAAGAGCTTGATCAAGGTTTAAATTCAATAGATTTAATGCCTAAAATAATAGGATTGATGTTATATAAAAAAGCTTATGAGCTTTCCAGCTTTTATAAAAATTTAATGATTCCGCATTATTTTTTCCCTGAATTTATGGCTTGGTTGTTTGCTCCTATAGATCAATTTAAGACTCAAAAAGATATTCAAGAGTATATTAATTTTCATCAGGAGCTATTGGCTTATATTACTCACAACTTAACTGATGATTCATCTTCTGCTGAACTGTGGATTTATGTCGTTCAGTCTTATTTCCAATATTCTCGACTCAATTCTAAGTGTTTAGACGATATTAGTCTTCAAAATATCAATCATTATAGAAATCAAATGATCAATTTTTTAGCTTCTTCTGCAAAAAGCTCCACCTCTGAACCTAAAGGACAACTCCCTCAGTAGTCACCCAGGGAGAGAAAACCCAAAAACAGCTAGAGTATCAGTATTTGAGTGGGGGATAGGGAACCCGAAACTGATTAGCATCGTCCTGAGAGCAACTGTCAATACTGATGTTGAGGTTATTCAACAGTGTAAGTTTTGTTAACAGACACTAACGTATGCTATAGTTTGAAACATGGCATACATACCACTCAGAAAAGCGGTCGAATTTCTGGGTCTGCATCCAAATACGTTGAGAAAATACGCCGATGAAGGG
>NZ_JBJUDF010000039.1:0-8482 GCF_046067725.1 Planktothrix sp. | reverse complement strand
TTTATGTAAAGAAACCTGAAGAAAAACAAAGAACAGTAAAAAAAGTAAGAAAAGGTGATAAAATACAAAATAAGTGAGAGTGTGAGGGTAACAAACCATGCCAGAGATGACACCTGATGAAGTTTTAGCTTTATTAACTCCTCTGTTTTCATCAAATGGGTTGAGCGATACTCAAGAACTGGTGTTGCGAGAGTCTTGGCAAGGCAAATCCTATCAACAAATTGCCCAAACCTTTGAGTATGATACAGATTATATTAAAGGGGTGGGTTCTCGGTTGTGGCGATCGCTCTCTCAAATCTTAGGAAAACCGGTTACTAAAGCTAACTTACATTCTGTCATTAACGGCTACGCTCATCAATCACAACAGGGATCTACTCAGTGTGAGATTGTATCAAAATCATTAACACCCCCTGATTGTTCTTCCTGTGAAAAGAAAAGAATAGCGGAAAGATTAGAATTAGAAAAAATTAGAGATTATCCGAATACTTATCATTTAACCGCAGCGATGGATGTCTCATTTTTTTATGGTAGAAGCACTGAACTTTGGACGGTTAAACACTGGATTTTAGAAGAAAATTGTCGCTTAATTGCAATGGTTGGGATGGTAGGAATTGGCAAAACGGCATTATCTGTTAAACTGACCCATGAAATTAAGCAACACTTTGAATTTGTATTTTTTTATAACCTGAATACGGGTTTATCTTGTGCGGAATTACTAACAGAAATTTTTTATAATAGTTTAATTAAGCCTCTGCCTTTGAATTCTTCCGAAAAAATTCAAGTCAAAATTTTACGCTTGATTGAATATTTACAACAGCATAAATGTTTAATTATTCTTGATGGATTTGAGGCTGTTTTTCAAGAGAAAATGTTAACGGGACACTACCGAAATGGATATGAAGACTATCGGAAACTTCTGCAACAGTTGGGAGAAATTAACCATCAAAGTTGTATTCTGATCACCAGTCGAGAAACGCCTCAAGAAATTGCTGTTTTAGCCGGGAATACTTTACCTGTTCGAGTCTTAAAGTTACCCGGTTTAGATTTTGAAGCGGGAGAAAAAACTTTAAAACTGAAAGAGATTAAAGGAAGTGTATTAGACTATAAAAAACTGGTGACTTATTATTCAGGTAATCCCCTTTTATTAAAAATTGCTGCGGCATCAATTCAAGATTTATTTAATAATAGTATAACAGAATTTATAAAAGAAAATCAAATAATTTTTAATGGGCTTAGAGCTAGATTAGATCAGCAATTTAATCATTTATCAGACGTAGAAAAAAAGATTATGTACTGGTTAACAATTGAAAACAAACCAGTTTCTACGATACAACTGGTAGAACATTTATTCCCGCCTGTTTCTAAACTTCTTTTACTGGAAAGCTTAGAATCTTTAGAACGGCGATCGCTCATTGAAAAAAAAAGTTTAGGATTTACTCAAGAATATCTAATTAAAGCTTATATTCAGGAAAGAATGATTGAATATTTTTATCAAGATTTGACTGGGAACAATAACCAACATATCCCGCGTTGTTGTCCATTATTCGCAATTTTAGAATATTATCCCATTTTTCAATCAACCGCTAGTTCTGCTGTTCAAAATTATCAAATTTCTACCTTTGTTAAACCTTTAATTCAAAAACTTTTAGTCAGATATAAAAATTATAAAGCAGTTGTGAAACAGATTAATCTAATTTTAATCGAACTTCGAGATAGACAAAAATTATCGGGTTATACCTTGGGGAATTTGACTTATTTATTATCTTTTCTCAAGAGAGATGTAGAGGAATTTAAAAAATCTGCTAACCAGCAAGGTTATCAAACTTCAAAAGAAATGGTTCAAGCTTGGAAAGAAAAAATCTGCCAGCGAACCGTAGGAAATTTCTAATCTTAGAAGTTGTAATATTTTAGGGTAGGGTTTCGGACACCTAACCTTATTGGCGTCTAGCTGTAGAGGGAAGCCACCCCTACAAGTTTTGATTACCCATCATTTAGACTGGCTATAATTCTCCTTTCCTGGTTATGGTGGCTTCTAGTGTTAACCTGTCAGGTGAAATACCCCTACAACCATACAGGGTTTTCTACACTTATCGATTTTAGTTAGATTTGTCATTTTAGAAATAGATAGACGACATTAGGGCTGTGAAATGAAAAATCTTATTCAATCTTTTTATAATTGGTATCGAGTCACCCTGCGAAATACAAAATATCGTTGGGTTTTGATTTTAGGGAGCTTCATTTATTTATTAAGTCCCCTTGATATTTCGCCTGACTTTTTACCGATTGTCGGATGGTTAGATGATGGAGTGATTGCTACTATTTTAGTTACTGAAGTCTCTCAATTACTCATTGAAGGTTTAAATCGACGGAAACAAACCTCAGTAGCAAACAATATCAATGAAAAAGAATCTGCTGACTCAGAACCGACAGTTGTTGATGTTTCTGCTAGCTAGAATTCATTCAAATCTGATTCATAGAATTTAAAGTTTTGATCCCAATTATAAAATGCAGTAGAAGACAACAATAGCACTACTGCATTTTTAATCATGATTAAGATTCAACCCTTAAAAAAGAGGGATGTTTTAACCTTTGAACCCGTTTATTGTTATCATCTATTGCACTAGATTATTAAGCAATATGATGAGATTCTTTGACAATCCTTACTCGTTCATAGTTTTATAGGTGGAAACAGCAGAAGGTGAACTGCGGTTCAGATAACGGAAAATCCAATATTTAAACACCGCATCGAGGATAACCGGAAAAGTAGCAATAAACAGAAAATTAAAATCCCGATTTTCTGGTAGTCCGAAATGTCGCGCTGTATTTTCTAAGATCACTTCCCAACCGTGAGGAGAGTGGAAACCAACAAACATATCCGTCGATAAAATAATGATAAATGCTTTGGCACTATCACTCAATCCATAAATTAAATCTCCCATAAACGATTTGAGAATATCCACCTCTTTGCGGTTGTAAACCATCACAAAACAGAACATAAAAACAGCAATGATATCGGCAAAAACATTTTTGATAGCATTACTTCCTTCTGCTTTATATTCTTCCGCTAATTCTTTGGCTTTTTCCTGTAGCTTTTCATCAACTTCTTCCGGTGTTAAGGAAGGAGCTTGACCGATTAACATTTGAAATTTGAGTCGTTCTTCATAATGCTGAAGTTCAATCAAAGCTTCCTCTTCCATATTAACATTGAGGAAAATCGGTCTTTCTTCTGGATGGGTAAAAATTCGATCTACAAGAGGCCCGACTACAAAATTTTTAGAGATTTGTTGAGTGAGTAAGGGAATTAAAATTAATAATAAAACAAACCGGATAGAAATTAAAGTTTTAATTTTAGATTTACGATAATTTTCAATGATTTCTAATTCAGATTCAGGTCGGAGTTCCTGCTGGATTCGATTTAAAGTTCGGAGTAGGGAGCGAGGAAGAACACTGGTAGAAGATTTAGCCGTTAAATCCTCTTTCATCGTTTTTCCTGAACTGGGATTCGCTGCCATTGAAGATTTATTTTTGCCACGAGCATTCATAATGCTTAAATCAGGATTCAGGATCGTCTCCTTGAGTGAAAGAGATTGTTCAGGAGGAGATGTGATCAATTCAACCGAAATTTGAGGAGGTGGAGTCGGTTGATATCGAGAAATTACCGAATCAATATAATCCAGTTTTTCACAAATCAGCATAATCGGTTGATGATGAGGCGATGAGCCATTCTTTTCAATTTTATGGGCGATTTCATCCTTCAACATTGAAGGCGGATAAATTTGTTCTGAAAATCCTAAAACGGAACGACTGGTATTAAATACCATTAAGCGAGTCTCAATAATTTTGAGATTTTTTTTCAGTTCAGCATGAAAATAAGCTAAAGCGCGATCGCTATATTCAGCATGAGATTCTGATGGAATTCTGTCTCCGTGAAAATGCTCATTTTCTAAAGAACGAATCTTGAATGCCGCATCATAGGCTTGATCTAACACTCGTGTGGGTGTATCTCGAAACCATTGATTTGCATTGCCAAACAATTGTTTAAATAAATTAGAGTTAGAAGTAACCATAGTTCAATAATCTTGACGGTTGACGGTTGAGTATTCTTCATCGCTACAATGTACGGGGTATCTTAGCAAATTTCTCTCAAATTACTGTGTTGTCTCCTGCTGTTTGGATTACTGGAGGTTCTCTCAGTGGTAAAACCACCCGCCTCATCGAGTTATTTTGTGAGTGGACACCGTTATTGGGCGAAACCAATCAAAACTCAGAGTTCAGAACTCAGGAGTCTGCGACTTCCCGTTCAGCCCGAAAAAAAACCAAGGGAAAACGCCGGGGTGAGGTTCCCCTATCCCGACCCTTGACGGGGACAACAACGTTAATTTTTGCGGCAAATAGCGATAACCGCATGGTCT
This sequence comes from Planktothrix sp., assembly GCF_046067725.1. Classification (NCBI taxonomy): domain Bacteria; kingdom Bacillati; phylum Cyanobacteriota; class Cyanophyceae; order Oscillatoriales; family Microcoleaceae; genus Planktothrix; species Planktothrix sp. The sequence continues at coordinate 4,070 of NZ_JBJUDF010000039.1, read as the reverse complement.
TAGCAGAACGTTTGACCGCTATACCCCAGGGACAATATTCGTTTTACTCCACAACCCCCCTCGGCTTTTTTCAAGATGAAGTGATTCTATTTTGGCCGTTATTAGTCGAAACGTTGGGGTTAAAAGCACAATTCCCCCTGCGGTTACGTCCCGAAACAGAACAGGAACTTGCGCTGCAACTTTGGAGTCGTGATCTGGAAATTCACAGCTTAGAACGTCCAGGGGTGAGCATCAATCGTCGAGTTCGCCAAATTTTGGATGTTCTGCAACTGGCTGCTTTAAGTGGAACCTCTATTGAAGATATTCCCCAGATTTTGGCGGCTGGCTTGATATCCGTAGACCAAAGCGAAACCCTTGATCAACCCATAGGTCTATGGTTGAAACAATGGCAAAACTGGTGCTTACAACGAGGTTTACTCACCTATGGGATTATTGCAGACCTTTATGGTCAACATCTCCTGCGTCATCCCATTTATCAAAACCACTTACAGCATCGGTATCCAGTGGTTCTAGCTGATGATGTGGATGAATATCCAACTCTAGCTCGCCACTTGTTTGAGTTTTTTCTGGATCAGGGAAAAATGGCTGCATTTACCTACAATCCAAATGGGGCAATTCGTTTAGGGTTAGGCGCTGACCCGAATGATTTAGCGGGTTTAAAATCCCGTTGTCAAGTTGAAGCGTTGAACTCACAAGCGGGTTTAGGTGCAGACTTAGCACAACCCATTTTAGATTTAGTGTTTGACAGTGCCATCGCCTTTGCTGATGCTTTGTTATTCTCTACCCAGATTCAATCGATTCAAACCGTCTCACGGGCTGATTTACTGCGAAAAACGGCTGAACAGATTATCGCCAGCGTTAAAGCCGGTGAAGTACAACCGAATGAAATTGCCGTCATCGCTCCCGGTTTAGATGCCATTGCCCGTTATACCCTGCGAGAACTCCTACTCCATGCGGGAATTACTGTTGACTCGATGCAGGAACAACGCCCCCTGGTGAGTTCTCCCTTGGTTCGAGCCTTATTAACCTTGATGGGATTAATCTATTCCGGTAATGGTCGCCTCATCCATCGAGATGCAATTGCAGAAATGCTCGTCACCCTGAGTCCATCCTCAACCCTCAACGGTCAACCGTCTACCCCGATGATTGACCCGGTACGGGCAGGTTTATTAGCCGATCATTGTTTTGTTCCTGATTTGGAGAAGCCTCGGTTACTTCCGGTAACGGCTTTTCCCCGTTGGGATCGGTTGGGACATCAAGCAACCACCGCTTATGAACAGATTCTGCATTGGGTGGACGTTCAGCAACAACAATATCAACAACGACTGTTAACCAGTCCGGTGATGTTGTTAGACCGGGGAATTCAGCAATTCTTAATGGTTAAGAGCAGCTTAAGAGCCGATCAATTGTCTGTCCTGCGAGAATTGATGGAAACAGCGATGCACTATTGGGAGGTGCAGAACCGTTTACAGGGACAAACAGCGATTTCTCCTTCAGAACAAGTCGGTCAGTTTATTCAGTTATTGCGCCGAGGGGTGATTTCTGCTAATCCTTATCCGGTATCGAGTTTAGGGATTAAACCCGGTGGGGTCACGTTGGGAACGATTTTTCAATATCGAGCCAGTCGAGCTTGCCACCGTTGGCACTTTTGGTTAGATGTGGGATCTCCCTTGTGGTTAAGTGGGGGAGCGAGTATTCTGTGGGGAGCACCCCTATTTCTGACTGAACAACAAAATCAGCCTTGGACAGTGGAAAATTCTATGGAAGCGGATCGACAACGATTACGTCGTATTATTGTAGATTTGTTGAGTCGGGTTAGCGATCGCTTAATTCTCTGTCATAGTGATTTAGCGGTTAATGGCCAAGAACAACTCGGCCCCCTTTATCAGTTATCAGTGATCCGTCATCAGTAATGGGTCGTCTGTTGAGTTTTAATCTTGAACAGTTCACCGACAGTGATCAACACTCACCCGTATTATTCTTGAATCCTAAGATTGGGAATATTGAGTTTCGATTAATTCAACTTGAAATTCATAAAAAAGTAGAATAGGCATCTTGCCTGTTAAGATAATATAGGGGATAGTGTTGACCCCACTTATACAGGGTTATCTACCTAAAAAGCAACCATAGAAGGTCAATTTAACCTTCTAACTAACCTATAAAATCCCATGCAAGAACTTAAAATTAATGAAGTAGTTCAACAGGCATTTTGCCTGTTAAGTCTTAACTTCACTTCTTGATTTTCCTAAGTTCTTTACCATTTTGAATGTAAAAATTTCAATTTTTAAGAGCTTCCGTAAGGAGGCTTACTCATTTTTGTAATAAAATTATTGCATCATGAGGATATTTTAAACGAGGTTAGTCATGTTGCCTTGAAGAACAATAATTAAATCTATCAATTTATAGTATTGGTGTTAGTATCACCAGCCCTTCTGGGAATACTATAGATAAAAGTTAGTTGGCGTATAAAAGGTTAATTTGAGTGCTTGGGTTTATTCATGAGGAGACAAAGAAATGACCAGTTCAGTAATTAATACCGTTAGGGCTACAGTCATTAATACGACTGAAACCCTGTTAATTTTTCCAACGGAACTACCAGGAGTTTTTCAAAGCTTCACCGGGTTAGTAGGAGAAACCTTACCCGGTGCTAATGGTGAAGTGATCTTTGTCCCTCAAAATCCTCCAGCACCCACCCCAACCACATCCCCGACTCCAACGCCAACTACATCCCCAACGCCAACTACATCCCCAACGCCGACTACATCCCCAACCTCCCCTCCGACTCCAACCTCTTCAGGCGGTAGCGGAACCAATCCGGCGCCCATTGCCAATAATGACTTTTTTCAGACCAACTTTCAACAACCCACCTTTTTTAATGTTCTCGCCAATGATTCGATTACCGGAGGAAGTGGCACCAGTATTAGTGTTGCTCAATTTAGTTCGACAGCGAACGGAACCTTAGTTTTTAACGGGGCTGGGATTTTTACTTATAGTCCTGACCCGAATTTTTTTGGCGTTGACAGTTTTAGTTATACGATTGAACAGGGAACCGCCCCAGCGCAAGTTTTTATTGAAGTGTTAGCGGGAAATCGCCCGATTATTGTTGAAGGAATTGGTCAAGGAACCGAAACCAGCGATTATATTACAGGCTCTTCGGGAAATGATGTCATTAATGGTTTAGATGGAAACGATACCATCTTTGGTTTAGCCGGAAATGATGAACTCCGGGGAGATGAAGGCAATGATACCCTCTACGGAAATGAAAATAATGATAGCTTAACCGGAGGAGAAGGCAACGACGAACTCAATGGCGGTAAAGACAACGATTTCCTCGATGGAAGTGAAGGAGATGATACCGGACTCGGACAACTCGGAAACGATACCGTGATTGGAAATTTAGGCAATGATAGCCTGTATGGCGGTCAAGGCGGCGATAGTGTCAGAGGAGGAGACGGGAATGATCTCGTTTTTGGCGATAAAGGCAGTGATATTGTTTGGGGAGATGCTGGAAATGATACAGTCATCGGAGGAGATGAAGAAGACCTGCTGTTTGGAAATGAAGGCGCTGATAACCTCCAAGGAAACCTCGGCAACGACACGATATTTGGTGGTCTTGCGAACGATACCGCATTTGGAGGCGAAGGTGATGATCAAATTTCCGGTGAAACCGGAGATGATTTTCTCTGGGGGGGTAAAGGCATTGATACCCTCACAGGCGGCTCTGGAAATGATACCTTCGTGATGACGACAGAAAGCGGGGGAGCTAATTTAGAAGATGCTCAGATTGTGAATGATTTTGAACCGGGCGATCGCATTGGTTTAGGGGGAGGATTACAATTTAGTGATTTATTTATTACCCAAAGTGCTGAAAATGCAGGGGATACAATTATTCGCAATGGCAGTGCTGGAGATTATATTGCGGTTTTAGTGGGAGTGAATAGCACCACCATTAATGCGGAGAGTTTCACGCCGATTTCCGGTACGATTATTCCGATTCCTGTACCAACACCCACCACACCGCCAACCCCAACTACACCGCCCACTCCAACCCCAACCCCGACTACACCGCC
>NZ_JBJUDF010000038.1:0-24638 GCF_046067725.1 Planktothrix sp. | reverse complement strand
GTTTTAATGAACAAAGTTCTTCGAGTGGCGAAACGGCTGCTCTGCTTGGGCAACTTCCTGGTCGATTTCTTAAAGGCTACGTTTCACCACATATTCAAAAGATTTTATTAAAAGGTTAAAAAATTCATCTTTAAAATTTACAGCATCTATTCAGGATTTAAAAGACTGTAACTTTTATATTGTGGCTGTTCCCACCCCTGTTGATAAAAATAATCAACCAAACTTAGCGCCCTTAATTAAAGCCTCTGAACTGTTAGGAAAAGTCATAAAAACCGGAGATATTATTGTTTATGAATCAACAGTTTATCCGGGGGTGACAGAAGAAATTTGCGGTAAAATATTAGCCGAAATTTCGGGATTAAAACAAAATATTGATTTTAAATTAGGTTATTCTCCCGAACGAATTAATCCGGGTGATAAATCCCATAGGTTAGAAAAAATTGTGAAAGTCGTTTCAGGAGAAGATGAACCCACCTTAAATACTATTGCTGAAGTTTATAGTAATATTATTCAAGCGGGAGTTTATCGTGCACCTTCGATTAAAGTCGCAGAATCAGCGAAAGTGATAGAAAATATTCAACGGGACTTAAATATTGCTTTAATGAATGAATTAGCGATTATTTTTGATCACTTAAATATCCGTACCCAAGATGTATTAAATGCAGCTAAAACCAAATGGAACTTTTTACCTTTTACCCCTGGATTAGTCGGCGGTCATTGTATTGGCGTTGACCCTTATTATTTAACAGCAAAAGCTGAAGAATTAGGCTATCATCCCCAAGTGATTCTAGCAGGAAGACGGATTAATGATAGCATGGGAACCTATTTAGCTCAACGCTTAGTTAAATTGTTAATTCAAGCTAATTGTTCTATTCCTAACGCAAAAGTTGGAATTTTAGGATTAACGTTTAAAGAAAATGTCCCTGACTTACGGAATAGCCGCGTTCCTGATATTGTCGCGGAACTCAATCAATTTGGAATTCAACCGTTCATTCATGACCCCTTCGCTGACCCTGTTGCCACTCAACAAGAATATGCTATGACATTAGTACAGTGGTCAGATTTGTCGAACCTAGATGCAATGATTCTCGCGGTTCCCCATCAAACTTACCTCGACCTTCCTTTAGAACAACTATTAGGGTGTTTAGGAAATAAAGGTGTTGTGATGGATGTCAAATCTGTTCTTAACCCTAATTTAATACCCTCTTATATTCACTACTGGAGTTTGTAAAAAAATGGCTAATTTATTAGTAACTGGTGTGGCTGGATTTATTGGATTTCATTTGTGTCAACGGTTATTAGACCGAGGAGATACTGTTATCGGAATTGACAATATTAATGATTATTACGATGTGTCTTTAAAACACGCCCGTTTAGACCAATTAAACGGTCGAGAAGGATTTACCTTTAAACAACTAGATTTAGCTGACCGAGAGGGAATGAATCAGTTATTTGCTGAGGGGAATTTTGAACGAGTGGCTCATCTTGCCGCCCAAGCTGGAGTCCGATATTCTTTAAAAAATCCCTATGCCTATCTCGATAGTAATTTAGTGGGTTTTTTGAATATTTTAGAAGGCTGTCGTCATTCCCAAATTCAACATTTAGTTTATGCGTCTTCCAGTTCCGTTTATGGTGCAAATAAAAAAATTCCTTTTTCTGTTGAAGATAATGTAGATTATCCCGTTAGTTTATATGCGGCAACCAAAAAATCTAATGAATTAATCGCCCATAGTTATAGCCATTTATACAATATTCCCTCAACCGGATTACGATTTTTTACCGTTTATGGCCCTTGGGGTCGTCCTGATATGGCGATGTTTATTTTTACCAAAGCTATTCTCGAAGATAAACCCATTGATGTATTTAATTTTGGCAAAATGCAACGGGATTTTACCTATATTGATGATATTGTTGAAGGCGTCATTCGCACCTTAGATAGAATTCCTCAATCGGGTGAAAATCCCCAGACAACAGCCCCCTATAAAGTGTATAATATTGGCAATAATCAACCCGTTGAATTGTTACATTTAATTGAAGTTTTAGAAGCAGCATTAGGTAAACCTGCGATTAAAAACTTTATGCCGATTCAACCCGGAGATGTGCCGATGACCTATGCTGATGTCGATGCTTTAATTCAAGATGTAGACTTTCAACCTAATACTTCCATTGAAGTCGGAGTTCAACGATTTGTAGAATGGTATCGTTCTTATTATCAAGTTTAAACTTAACCCCAGAAACCGGGTTTCTTAACTCTAATCTTGATTTTATCTCCTGAATTAGAACCAGAACTCGGTTTCTCAGTTTAGCTATCTTTAACCCCAAAAACCAGATTTTTTAACCTCTAATCTGGATTGTATCCCCTGAATTAGAACAGAAACTCGGTTTCTAACACCAAGCGGAAAACCGTACTCAATCGTCTAGTATTTACAACCTGGGGCGGATGGCTCAGTTTTTTTACAATTCGTTACGATAGGATTATGAACAACCAAAAGTTAAATTAGCTTTTGGATGCGTTGAGAGGTAGCCAAGATGAATGGCTCTATTCGTGTCGGTAATTTATTTGGAATCCCTTTTTATATTAATGTTTCCTGGTTTATTGTTCTGGCATTAATGACCTTAAGTTATGGGGGAAGTTTGGCGGCTCAATTTCCACAATTGGGTTTAGGACTGCCATTTTTATTAGGATTAATTGCCGCCTTACTGTTATTTGCTTCTGTTTTAGCCCATGAATTAGGTCATAGTTTTGTTGCCATCAAACAAGGAATTAACGTTAAATCAATTACCTTATTTTTGTTTGGTGGATTAGCCAATTTAGACCAAGAAGCAAAAACACCTGCTGGAGCGTTTTGGATTGCCATTGCAGGGCCGTTAGTGAGTTTATTCCTGTTTTTTGGGTTAACTTTGATGGGTTCTTATTTACCCTTAGCAGCCCCATTAACAGCCTTAATTAATCTCTTAGCTTATGTTAATTTAGCCTTAGCTATCTTTAACTTAATTCCCGGTTTACCCCTCGATGGCGGTAATATTCTCAAAGCACTCATCTGGAAAATTACAGGTAATCAATTTAAAGGGATTGTATTTGCCAGTCGCGTCGGTCAAGGATTGGGTTGGTTAGCCATTTTATTAGGATTTTTACCTTTATTTGCTGGAGGTTCGATTAATTTTTGGACGATTTTAATCGGTTGGTTCCTGTTAAGTAATGCTGGACTTTTAGCCAAAGATGCCACCCTCCGCAATCAATTATCTCAATTGACCGCAGAAGATGCTCTAATTGATGAAAATCCGATTGTTCCTCAAACCCTTTCGTTACGAACTTTTGTCAACGATTATATTATTGGAAAAACCGCAACTCGTCAATTTTTAGTCACCAATGAAGTCGGGGAATTAGTGGGTCAAATTAGCGGGGATGACCTCAAAGTAATTCCCACCTCTCAATGGCCGTTCATTCAAGTTCAAGAAGTGATGCAACCTGTGGAATTTTCAACCACCATTGATGCTCAACAATCCCTCTTAGACGTGGTAACGGTCTTAGAAAAACAACAATTAAATGAATTACCCGTTGTTCGCAATGGGGTGTTAGTGGGACTGATTGAAAAAGCATCGATTCGTCGTTTATTAGAGCAACGTTTGCAAGCGAATCCCGCTTAAATGATTAACCGATTAACCCACGTAGGGGCAAGGTTTTCTCGCCCTTTAATCTTAATCTCTAATGTAGGGGCGAGGTTTTCTCGCCCTTTAATCTTAGCCTCTACAACAACCAAGTGCTACTCGAAAAATCCTCATTAGAAACAGGTTGAGAAGGCGAAGAATAGGGACGAGGGATGATTTGAGCCTTGGCTTTGACAATCGCTTTCGGTTGTGGCGGTTGAGCTTTAGGTTGTAAAGCTTGTTTTAAAGATTCATTTTCTTCTTTGAGATTTTTTAATTCATCAATTAATTTAGAATTTGCCTCGGATAATTGTAATGCAGCTTCTTGCGCTTTTTGTAACTTTCCTTTTAAATCTGCCTCTTGAATTTCAGTTTTCATGCGGTCAATAAATTGATTTTTATCGTCTAATTCGGCTTGAAGTTCTAAGACTTTTTCTTGAAGGGAACGCTCTTGATTTTGAGTTGTTTCTAAAGCCGTTTTCAACTCAATAATTTTTTCCTCTAAGTTAGGTTGAACTCCAGAGTTTGCAGGTGAAGCGCTCGCTTGAACCTCAACTCCACTGTCATCCGTAACAATTTCCACTTCAGCCGTTGAACCTTTTTCAGCTTCCTGCCGTACCATATCGGAAAGACGTTTCCGCGCCATCATTCCTCCCCTTGGGTGAGCATTAATTTCTCAATATAGCAGGGAACCGGGAACCCGGAACAGGAAATAGAAACAAAAAAGGAACCCAATCAGTTTGAACTCGATTTGATTCCTGAAAATCTCCATAGCAGGTTCAATCTTTAAGGTTCAACAATCACCGGAGTCCCGACTTCTACCTGTTCAAATAAAGCCACAACATCCTCATTCCGCATCCGTACACAACCGTGAGACGCGGCTTGTCCAATTGAATTGATGGTCGGGGTTCCATGAAACCCAATCACATCTTTCCCATCTGTCCAAAACCCAATCCAACGTAAGCCTAACGCACTATTGGGGCCAGGAGAACGAACCTCTCCCGTCCAGGGGTCTTGCCAAACTGGATTTTCAATCTTTTGCATCACTTTAAAATTCCCCGTCGGCGTTTCCCATCCTTCTTTACCAACCGCAACGGGATAACTGGCAATCACTTGTTCTCCTTGATACAGATAAACCCGACGTTGACCTAACCGCAGAACCAAACGTCTTGGCTGTTCTAAGGACGGTAAAAATAAACCGGGGTCATCTAAGGGGGGAAAATCCGGGTTGAGGTTTTGATTGGGAAGAATCGGAACCACTGTAGCAGACGCAGAACTCACCGTTTCCGGTGAAACCGAGCTTTGCGCTTTTATCGGTTGTCCTAATAAGAATAAAGTGGCTAGGCTAATACCAGCAGCGAGAAAAGATTGAGATAAAAATTGAGTGTTGACTCTAGCGGTCATATTGGACTCCTCACTCAGAAATATTCAAAGATAGTAGGGAACAGCAGAAAAAGAAAGGTGTGGAGAACACACAGTTAACCATCGTAGGGGCATATTTCCCCCACTCGTAACCATTAACCATCTATATCCTAAGTTTAGGCTGTTGTTATAATGTACCCTAAAAAATAGGACTAAGCAAACCTGAAACAGTTCCAAACGTTTCGCCACAATCAAAAAACTGAGTTTCTCAACCTCTCCTTTCAATTTTATTTCTTAAACTCATATCAAAAATCCGCCTGAAATTCCTCGACAGGGAAATGATGACGGGGTATTCAATGATGATGCTATAGCCTAACAGTATCACGATTAATTTAATCTTAATTAGAGCAGCTTAATTTATAAAATTACCCGAAAAGTTAGATTAATTCGAGGCTGAGTGGATTTAGCACTTTTAGGAACATAATGCTGCCAAAACTTCTGGGTTTCACCACCCATAATTAAAAAATCACCATCCCCTAAATTCAGTTCTACTTTGATTTGATGATTATCTCTACGTCTAAAGACAAAACGCCGAGTTTCCCCAAAACTCAGAGAACTGATCACCGCACCAGGGGCTAATTCTTTTTCATCATCACTATGCCAGCCCATATAATCTTGACCATCTCGATATAAATTCAGGAGAACTCCATTAAATTGAGTATTAACTAAAGGCTCTATTTTTTCTTTGATTTGTAATAAAGGTAAATTCCAAGGTAAGGGGTGCAGGGTGACACCAGAATAAGTATAAGCACGCTCACCATAATAAGCGGTTAACCGAGGCTGAAGCACAGATTTGCCAAAAATTTTTATGGGTTTTTGTTTCCATTCTATTTGATTCAATAATTCGTGAAAAAGACGTTGGGTTTCTGGCTTTTGAAATAGGCGAGGATAGATAATTACTTCTGCGTTAGGGAGTTCTAAGTTTTGGCGAATCAGATTTGAATTGAGCTTCGGCATATTGATCGGTAATTCTTGGAGCGATCGCACTTTCCTAAAAACAGCTTAATTTGTTGGTCATGAAAATGCGATCGCCAATAACATCAATTTACTTTTTCTTCGGTTGTAATTGCTGTAAAGCAGCTTGGGTTTTTTTGACACCTTCGGGATTGCCTTGTTGCTGATAAAGTTCTAAGGCTTTTTGGAAAGAAGCGATCGCTTGTTGTTCCCGACTGCCTCGTCCTTTCAGCGCCAATCCCATATTAAAATGGGCTGAGGCATCATTGGGATTATTTTCAATCACCCGACGATAACTAATAATTGCCCCGACATAATCTTGTTGTGCGAGTTGCAATTCTCCGAGGGCTGCATTTGCTTCCATTAACGTTGGTTTTAACGCTAACGCCCGTTGATAAGCTTGGCTGGCGGCTTCCCAGTTTTCCTCAGCTTTAAAAATTTCACCAATTTGGAATTGTACATCCCCATCTCGGGGGGCGAGTTGGGCGGCGCGTTCAAAGGCGGCAACACTTCCATTGCGATCGCCATATTTTAATAAAGCCGCCCCTAATTTAATTTGAATACTCGCTTCATTGGGGGCGATCATAGCTGCTTGTTGCAGCACTTCTAAAGCTTTCATCACGTTTTCTTGCTTGAGAAATGCCATTCCCATTGAAGAATAAGCTTGCCAATTACGGGGATCAAGGGTGAGAATGGTTTGATAAGCTCGGATTGCCCCGGCATAGTCTCCTTTGCGGAATAAAGTGGCGGCTAACCCCTGATGAGCTTGAATATTATCCCGTTTGAGCATGGTCGCCCGACGATAGGCATCGGCGGCTGCATCATATTGTTGTAAATTGGCTAAACTGAACCCTAAACCATACTGAAAATCTGCATTATTGGGTTCTAAGATTAAGGCATTTTGATAATATTGGGCTGCGACTTGGAAGTTACCGCGTAATGCTTCTAAATAGGCAATTCCTGAATAAATTTTAGGGTTTCTAGGGTCTAAAGAAACCGCTTGGGTATAGAGGGTAATGGCATTAGCTAGATCTCCCGCATCCACCAACTTTCGACCCTGTTCTAACAAATCATTAAGCTGTTTGTTGGCTTGGGGGTTGGCTTGAGCTACAATTTCCGTAGCTTGAGCAATTTGAGGTGTGGTGATGGCAATGACAGCCATTAAAACACGACTAATTAACAATTGAGTTCGATTTGACACGGCCTATTTTGGGTGAGAAGTTGAGCGAGTCTTTCATATTGCGGTGTGGACGGTTAACCGTTAACCAAAAACCAACACCACACATGGGAACTGATAGTGACATAATTCGGGCCAATTGTGAAGATATCCGCTTGCTCTTGCTTGTCTGACTTTGACTTTTTCACCCTAGCGAAATGGTTATGACCGATGAACAAATTGTATTAACGGCTAATCAAGCATTTTATCGAGCCTTTGAAAAACAGGATATGGAGGCGATGAGCGCCCTTTGGTCAAAAGGAACCGCTTCGGTTTGTATTCACCCTGGACGGAAAGCCGTTAAGGGATGGGAAGCCATTCGCACTTCCTGGGAACAAATTTTTAAAGCGACTCAATATTTAGAAATTGAAACCCAAATTATCTCAACTGAAATTAATGGAGATCTCGCTTATGTTATTTTAACAGAAAATGTGATGCAAATTGTCGGTCGCCGTCGCTTGCAAGCAACCTCGATGGCAACGAATATTTATAGTCGGATGGCGAATCAATGGTATTTAATTCATCATCACGGAAGCCCTATTATTTAAGTAATTTATGCGATCGCCCCAACCTCGAAAACAATTCGCCCAACATTGGTTACGCAGTGAAAAAGCGTTAAGTAAAATTGTTAAATCTGCTTTATTATCTCCCTCAGATCGGTTATTAGAAATTGGCCCTGGAACGGGGATTTTAACCACTCAATTACTATCCGTTGCTCAATCTGTTGTTGCGGTTGAAATTGATACGGATTTATGTAAAAATCTCGTTAAACGGTTTGGTAATAAAGAGAATTTTCTATTATTACAAGGAGATATTTTAACCTTAGATATTGCCACACAATTACAGGATTTTGCTAATTTCCAAAATCCGAATAAAGTGGTTGCTAATATTCCCTATAATATTACCGGGCCAATTGTTGAACAATTATTAGGAACCATTGCGGAACCGAACCCAAACCCCTATGAATTAATTGTTCTGTTAGTTCAAAAAGAAGTCGCCCAACGGATCACCGCCCATGCAGGGTCTAAAAGCTTTGGGGCGTTGTCCGTGCGAGTTCAATACCTCGCCAACTGCGAATATATCTGTGATGTGCCCGCAAAAGCCTTTTATCCCCCGCCTAAAGTCGATTCTGCGGTAATTCGTTTGCGTCCTCGTCCCATCGAACATCCCGCCTCAAACCCCGCCTATTTAGAGCGGTTACTGAAATTAGGCTTCGCCAGCAAACGTAAAATGTTAAGAAATAATTTACAAAGTGTGGTCAGTCGAGATCAATTAACCCAATTACTGGAACAATTAGAGATTAACCCCCAAGTTCGCGCCGAAGACCTCAGCGTTGAACAATGGGTAAATTTGGCTAATCTTTTGGAAACAACAGATTTAGTCACAGATTAAAATAGTCTGTCTGTTTTCTGTTTTCTGTCTCCTGACCTCTAAATAAAAATGCGTTCCTATTCCTTAATTGCTCCAGCAAAAATTAACCTTTACTTAGAAATTATAGGCGATCGCCCCGATGGATATCATGAATTGGCGATGATATTGCAAAGTATCAGTTTAGCCGATCAAATCGATATTGAACCGATTGGAATTGATACCATTAGTGTCCGGTGTGATCATGCTGAAGTTCCGAATGATAAAACTAATTTAGCTTATCGTGCAGCCGCCTTATTAGCCGAACAATTTCCCGATGCGATGGCTCAATTTGGGGGCGTTGCAATTAATATTACTAAAAATATCCCCATTGCTGCCGGGTTAGCAGGAGGTTCAACGGATGCGGCGGCGGTTTTAGTCGGGTTAGATTTAATGTGGCAATTAGGTTTAACTCAAAGTGAATTAGAAGAATTAGCCGCTCAAATTGGTTCCGATGTTCCCTTTTGTATTCAAGGAGGAACTGCCTTAGCAACGGGACGGGGTGAAGAACTTTCTCCTCTAACAAATTTAGATCATTTGTATGTGGTTTTAGCGAAATATCGCAACCTGGGAATTTCAACAGTTTGGGCGTATAAAACCTATCGTCAACAGTTTAGTGAAACTTACGTTTCAGAAGTTCAAGACTTACAAACTCGTCAACACCGAGTTCATTCGGGGCCAATGGTTTCTGCCATTATGCACCGAAATGGTGCAGAAATTGGTAAATTACTGCACAATGATTTAGAGAAAGTCGCTTTACCTGAATATCCCCAAGTCTTGGAATTGCGACAAGCGTTTGAGTCTCAGGGGGTTTTGGGAACGATGATGTCAGGTTCCGGGCCAACGGTGTTTGCCTTAACGGAATCTGAAACCGAAGCGTTACGGGTTTTAGAAGCTGTAAAAACCCAAATGGCACACCCTGAATTAGAGTTTTGGACAGCCAAATTTGTTTCTACTGGTATTCGTTTAGCACATTCATAAATTATGACTGAATCTACTCCGAAAACTTCTCAAACCTCCTCCCAAATCGATGCCATTAATTTATTCCGATGTACAACGAATGGATTAATGTATGGAGGAGTTGCATTTGTTTTTTATAAATTAACCTTTATTATTTCTGAAAAATTTGCCAATAAACCGATTCAATCTGATAATTTTACGGTGATTCAAATGTCAAGCACCGTTCGGACTGTTGTTGTTGGTTTATTAACGATGGGAACGATTTTGTTTAGTTTTTTAGCTCTGGGATTAATGATATTAGCAATATATGTGGCGATTCAACGATTAATTAAACCCAAGGTTCCTTCATCCAATAGTTAAAAAACACACCCTGTCGGATCTAATTAATAAGCTAATATAGATCACCAACAGTACCGGAGAGCCTCATAAAGCCAGAAAAACATTTTTCTGGGGAATAATACCAATCAATCATCATTCCAAGTGAAAATCATGCAAATCGATTTAGATTATCCGATTAATCCATTTCCTAGATATGGATATGGTAAACCTCCCCATCCTCGTCTCTATGAAATTATTAAGAGAAATAGGAAGGTTTACGAAGAGTATCTCCATCTCTTTCTGAACTATAAAAATAATTTTCGGACAATTTCTCATTCAGAAAATAAAAACCAGTTTGCAGAACCTTATTGGGAGAATGGCTGGTTTTTCGGTCTTGACTCAGTAGCCCTCTATTCTTTACTCTGTTTGCATCATCCTCAAAAATATTATGAAATTGGTTCGGGTAACTCCACTAAATTTGCTAGAAAAGCAATTAATGATTATAATTTATCCACAAAAATTGTTTCTTTTGATCCTCAACCTAGATCGGAAATTAATGACCTTTGTGATGCTATTTTTAGACAACCTGTTGAAGAGGTAGATCTAAAAATATTTGATGACCTCGAATCGGGTGATATTTTATTTGTAGATAACTCTCATCGGATTTTTACAAATTCGGATGTAACCGTTTTCTTTTTAGACATTTTACCCAGACTAAAACCCGGTGTATTAGTACACATTCATGACATTTTTCTGCCGTTTGATTATCCCCCATTTTGGCAAGATCGATATTATTCTGAACAGTATATTCTAGCGGCTTACTTATTAGCAGAATCTAGCAAATTAGAGATTATTTTACCTAATGCTTTTATCTATTATTGTGATCCAGAACTCAATCAAATTATGTACCCCTTATGGACTGATCTACAAGTAAGTGAGGAAAAAATATCAGGAATTTCTGTAAGGGAAGGCTCTTCTTTTTGGATAAAAATCACAAGCAGCGCTACGCACTCTTAGAACAAAAACATGGCAGTATCTGTGATCCGCGCATAGTAGCCCCGTCACAAAAAGTGCGGGGTACTGACGCTTATTTAATCCGCCGTCGAATGGCTTCAACAACTGTTTCAATCACTTTTACACGGGCATAATATTTATGATTTGCTGCTACTAATGTCCAAGGAGCATTGGGTGTATGGGTACGTTGAATCATTTGATTAGCGGCGACTTCATATAACGGCCATTTTTCGCGGTTTCGCCAATCTTCATCGGTGAGTTTATGGAGTTTATAGGGGTTATCTTTGCGGTCTTGAAATCGTTTTAATTGTTCATCTGGATCAATATGTAACCAAAATTTAACTAATACATAACCCGCGCTGGTTAACTGTTCTTCAAATTCATTAATTTCTTGATAAGCACGTCGCCATTCTAATTCCGTTGCGAAGTGTTCAACTCGTTCAACTAATACCCGACCATACCAACTCCGGTCAAAAACTCCTAATTTACCTCTAGGCGGTAAACCACGCCAAAACCGCCATAAATAATGATGAACTTTTTCTTCATCCGTTGGGGCGGCAAAGGTATTTACTTCATAACTTCGAGGATCTAAAATATCCGTTAATCGTTTAATGGCGCCCCCCTTCCCCGCCGCATCCCACCCTTCAAATAAAGCTAAAACTGGAATTTGTTTTTGATGCAAAGTTTGTTGGAGTTGACCTAAATTCACCTGTTGCTGACGTAACTGAATTTTGTAGTCATTCGACGATAAAGTCATGGAGAGATCAACCGCCGCTAAAGGGTTGGGTTCGGTGGGTTGTAAACGCTCTTGGGGTGTTGTAAAAGCGGGGGGTAATTGAAGATGCAAACGGTCTAACCCTTCTTGAATGGATGCCACCATCGTTGATAATACCTTAACCCTCGCCCAGCGTTTACAGTCTCCTTCGACTAACGTCCAAGGTGCTGAACCTGTCCCGGTATGAACCACCATTTCTTCGGCTAAGGTACAATAGGTATTATAATTTTTAGCTTGTTGCCAATCTTCAGGACGTACCCGCCACGCTTCTAACTCATCTTCTGAGGATTTCTGTAATCGTTGTTTCAGTTCTTTTTTACTTAAATGAATCCAAAATTTAGCCATCACCGCCCCATCATCCACCAGTTGACGTTCAAAGGCGTTAATTTGTCGTATCGTCATTGGAACATTGGCATCTTTGAGGCGTCCAAACAACCGATCTTCTAAAATATGAGTATACCAACTATGGTAAAAAATACCAATACTGCCTTGTGACGGTAATTTTTGCCAAAATCGCCACAGAAACGGATAGCGGGATTCTTCGTGACTGGCGGGCCAAATGGGATGGACAGAAAACCCCCTGGGATCCATATATCCCACCATTTTTTTTACCAGTCCACCTTTACCCGCCGCTGCCCATCCTTCTAATACAATAATAATCGGTAATTTTTGATCTCGACAGGCTTGTTGAAGCGATCGCAATTCCTTCATTAACGCTTCTATCTGGGTTTTATAGGTTTCTTTGTCTAGGGATAATGTCAGGTCAAGGGTGTCTAACATTGACTCTCGCGTCCTCATGAAGTCTTGATTCAATATTTTAATTGGGGTAGCTGAATAGTTCTCTAACCTCAATAACTTTTTTAACTTTTGTTGTCGGTATATTTACCCAGTTTGGGAGAACTATTGTATAATCTAAACTCATTCAACTACGGATTAGTAAACGTGGGAGATAATGCGTTTAACCTTAAGTCATCGGTTCATTTCCTTTAAAAAAGCTATTTCTAAACAGCAATTGTGGATTTGTTTGGGAATTTTGGTTCCCTTCATTTTACTATCAATTCGCTTCCATTTTCAAGAAGATTTATTACTAGATCAAATTTTAATCCAAGTTCCCCATCAAATTTTTCCCCGGAGTTGGGATGATATTTTCCGGTTTTTTTATTTATTAACCGGGGTGAAAGGAACAGCCGTTATTATTGCTATTACATTAGGGTTTTTAGTCTGGAAATGCTGTTGGATTGAAGCCAAAGTTTTAGCATTTTCAACCTTGGGAATTTTAATTTTAGTTGATGATATTCTTAAACCGTTAATTTCTCGTAGTCGTCCCCCAGATCGATTAGTTGAATCCGTCGGAAGAACCTTTCCCAGTGGTCACGCCACTGGAAATGTTTTGTTTTATTTTTTTATGGCTTATCTCCTCGCCGAACGTTATCCTAAATGGACTCCGTATATTTATGGATTAGCCACGCTTTGGGTCTTAATTATTGGTTTTAGTAGTGTTTATTTAAGATGCCATTGGCCCAGTGATATTCTGGCTGGTTATGGTTTAGGCTATATTAGTTTAACGTTCAGTTTAACTTGGTTAAAAAATTCCCGTGAACAAGTCAAACGCTAACCATTAAGGGTGATTAAATGTTATTCAATTTATCTTTAAAAACGATGTGGAAATCTTGGGAAACTGATCCTAAACTGCTGTGGGTCGTTTCAATTTTAGGATTATTTTTTCTGAGTGCGATCGCATTTTTAAGTCATTTAGGAGATATTGGGTTAATTGATAAAACAGAACCCATGTTTGTTGAAGCAGCCCGTCAAATGCAGGTGACAGGAGACTGGATTACTCCCTATTGGAATGGAGAAACTCGTTTTGATAAACCTCCCTTAATTTATTGGTTAATGGTAATCGGATTTCAAGTCGTTGGAGTGAATGAATGGGGGGCTAGATTACCCTCAGCAATAATGGCAATTTTATCAACATTTTTTGTATTTTATACCCTACGTTTTTTTGGAGTTAAATCTTCTAATGATGATCCCTCTTTATCAGAAGAAATAAAACGCTCTAACCTCCGTCAAAGCTGGATTGGAGCTTGGTGGGGAATGGCAATGATGGCGTTAAATCCAGCGTGGATTGCTTGGGGACGCACGGGGGTTTCCGATATGCTTCTAGCCAGTTGTTTAACGATTGCATTACTCGCCTTTTTTCTCGGTTATGCTCAACCGAAAACTCGTCAGCAAAAACGATGGTATTTTACATTTTATGCAGTTTCAGCCTTAGCTGTTTTAGCCAAGGGGCCGATTGGAATTGTTTTCCCGATTTTAATTATTGGGGCATTTTTGATTTATACTCAACAATTCAAAAAAGTAATCGGAGAAATGCAGTTAATCCCCGGAATTTTAATCTTTTTAATGATTGCAACTCCTTGGTTTATCTTAGTTACCTTAGCCAATGGTCAAGCTTATTTAGATACTTTTTTTGGACATCATAATTTTGAACGGTTTACTCGTGTTGTCAGTAACCATCCTGGCCCGTGGTTTTATTATTTTCCGGTAATTTTAGTCGCATTATTACCTTGGTCTGTTTATCTTCCTGTGGCAATTTTTGAAGTTAAATTTTGGCAACTTAAACAGTGGAAATCTCAAGATCGTTCTCAACATTTAGGCTTATTTGCTTTCCTGTGGTTTGCGATTATTTTCGTATTTTTTAGTTGTTCAGCAACAAAATTACCGAGTTATATTTTACCGAGTATTCCTGCTGGAGTAATTTTAATTAGTTTATGGGGAAATCAACAAAATAGAATTGACCTTGATCAAAATAAAATTTCTCTTCCGTTTTTGATCACGGCTTGTGTCAATATTTTAATATTATTTATATTAGCGATCGCTAGTTTTTTAAGTCCTCAACTGGTCGGAGAAGATACTCCCAATTTTTCCCAACTCTTAGAGATTAGTCATTTACCGATGATATCCGGTATTCTCTGGTTTTTAGCAAGTGGAATTACCTTGTATTGTCTGTGGAAACCTCAATGGCGTCGATTAATTTGGGCTGGAAATGTACTAGGATTCTTCTCGTTTATGAGTTTAGTCGCCTTACCTGTGGGTCAATTATTAGATACTCAAAGACATTTACCCTTAAGACAAATTTCCCTGCGAGTTCAGCAAGTTCATCAACCTCATGAACCCTTAATTGTGATTGGAGTCTTTAAACCTAGTTTAGTCTTTTATACTCAACAACCGATTGAATTTATGACCTATGATATTGAAAAACGGTTGTTAGAATTATTTCCTGAAAATCGTCCCGTTGATACTATTTTAATGATTACAAAACCTAAAGAAATTAAAAAATTAGGGTTGAAATCTTCCGATTATCAACTCTTAGAAAATCAAGGAGGTTATCAATTAATTAGAATTAAGCGAGACACTTTATTAAAACGCTAGGAATAGGGTTTTCCTAGCTGAAAGCTTCCTGATCAGTTGGGTATTATAGGTGACAGTTATTGTTCACACAACCACTGGGATAACTAGACTGATAGGTGCTTGAACGTTTCCCAAATAACGTATATCGATGATCTCGCACTTGTTCATAAATGCGATCGCCCATCCATTTTAACCCCGGTAACGTCCGATAGGCGGTTACAAAAATTGCTCCTGCGGGTAAAAGTCTACCAATTTCCTCCGCCGCATCGCTTCCTTGCCAACGGTGGTCAGGTTGATTTCCATCGATTAAAATCATACCTAAGTTACATTCGCAAGGAGTCACGGAAAAACGACTTAACCCTTGGTGATCCTGCATGGGAATATAGTTAAACTGGTGTCCTTGATCTAAAGTTTCTAACAGTTGCACCAGTGTTACACATAAGTTGCAATTGCCATCATAAATAACGTGGTAGGTCATTGTATCATCCCAGCTTCAAAATCAAATAGTGTTAGTATGCTGTTTATAGGATAAAGCATTTATAACGCTCTGGGGGGGTAGAGAGTGATATTGCTAAAGTATTCACCTCTATCTAAATAAGTAAAGGAATTGATCAGGATTAGTCTTCCAGTATTGTATCAAATTGAATCTGTATAACGGTTCAATTTCCGTAATTTTACTGTTTTCGTAAAATAATTAGTATAGGTTGGAAATATTTGATTCCAAGGCAGACAGTTGAAATCCTGATCTTTAAATCATTCTTTTTCTGTATATACCCATTTTCTTAGCTATAGATAGAGGAAAATACTAAAAGATTGAGGTTAAAATCAATAGCCATATCTAAAACTGTAATTGTCAATATGAATCAACAGGGAAACAATTACCCTGGGCAAATTAAAACACATATAAAAAATATTAAGGAGAAAATCAATGAATTCGAGCAGTTTTTTTCCAAAAAAAAGTTTAATATTTCTGGGCTTATTTCTGAGCTTACTGTTAGTTTTATCCTTAAATTGTTCGGTTTTTAATATGGTTTTACAAGCCTTTTTTAACCTTCAATTTAACACCATATTTTGTTTGATTTTAGACGGAATTAGTCTATGGATATGGATTGAAAACTATCCATTGATGTTTCAGAACATTACACAATTTTGGCTAAACTTCCAGAAACTGAATCAACTGGCTGGTCAAATCTTCCAGCAATTTTTGCCCAAACTATTTTTAATGGGGTTATTTCTGCGGGGATTAATCTTTTTAAACATTCATTACCCACTCTACAGTTATGAACCTCAAGAGATGATCCAAAATCTAACTAATTGGGTTTTGTTTCTAATCTTAATCGGATGGATTATCCATCACGCCAATGATATGCAGAACCACCATTCTCAAGCTGAAGAATCAAAGCCTCAACTCGACAATCATGGCGTTTCCCAACCCCAAGAACAGCTTTACCAAGCTCTATTATCAGCGCCTCATCCCATCATGTTACACACCGAAGACGGCGAAGTGCTGCAAATTAATCACAGTTGGGCAGAAATTACAGGCTATACCGTCGCTGAATTACCGACCCTTTCCGCCTGGGTGGAACGCTTGAGTTGTCCAGAACCTCTCCCCAGTGCTAAAAATCCTGTCGGTTGTTCTCGTTTACCCCATGTCCTCCAAGACTATTTAATTACCAACCGTCAGGGTCATCTCCGGGTTTGGGAATGGAGTTCTTTGACCTTGGGAAAACTCAGTGATGGTCGAACCTTAATTCTCAGTACCGTTGTTGATATTACAGAAGATACCGAAGACCCAGAAACTTTGGCTTCCGTTCAACAATCGAATGAACAACTTCAATTGTGTTTATTACAATGGACAGCCGAATTAACTCAAGCCAATGATGGGTTACAAGAGGAACTACAACGACGTCAACAAATGACCTCAGAACTGTATCAAGTGAGTGAACGCCTCAAACAATTACTCCGCAGTAATCCGGCGGTGATTTTTAGTTGTCAACCTTATCCCAACTATGAAATTACCTTTATTAGTGACAATGTAAATACGCTTTTGGGCTATGATGTAGCAACCCTTTTAAAGGAAGAAGAAATTTGGAATCATTATGTTTTTAATGAGGAACAATCTCAATGGCGAGACGCTTTTCGTCAAGTTTTAATAAGGGGTAGCCATATTCATGAAGCTCGTTTTTTACACGCTCAAGGTCATTGGTGTTGGTTACGATTAGAAATGAGGTTAGTTAAAGATGCGTCGGGAAATCCTTTAGAAATTGTGGGTTATTTTGTGGATATTACAGATCGAAAACAAGCCGAAATGCAGTTAATCACCACCCAAAATCGCTTAAAAACTGTAATTGAAACGGTGGGAAGTGGTATTGCGCTCAGTGATGATCAGGGGAATTTTTATCTGTTTAATTCTAAAATGGAAGAAATTACTGGATATACCTTAGAAGAAGCTCAATCTTATTCGGATTTTCTAGCTTTATTATATCCTCAGCCAGAAGCTTATCAAAAAGCTCAAGAACGATTACAAAAAGTCATTTCCGCCGGTTCAATTTTTAATATAGAAACCACAATTCGAGCTAAAAATGGGCAGTTAAAAACCTTACTTTTATCAACGGTGATGATGCCAGATCAGCAACATCCCTTATTTTTATCAACTTTTCAAGATATTAGCCCTTTGAAACGAGCCGAACAAGCCTTATGTCAACTGATTGTTCAAGAACATTTAATTTGGGAGATTACTCATCAAATTCGTCAATCGTTAAATTTAGAGGATATTTTAAAAACAACGGTTCAAGAAGTTCAACAGTTACTTGAATGTGATCAAGTTTTAATTTATCGAATTTTTTCGGATCGCACCAGCGAAATTATTGCCAGAACCCGATCAGATGAATCCTCAAACCTCTTCAACAAACATCAATCAAATACGCCTTTAATTCCTATAGAATGCTATGAAAATTTTAATCAAGGTCGGATGCGTGTGATTAATGATATTAATCATGATCCGATTCATTCAGGAATGTTAAAAATCTTAAAGCATTGGGGTGTTTGTTCAGCCATTATGGTTCCTTTATTTGAACGAAATCAACTGTGGGGAGTCTTAATGATTTGCCAAAATCAAGGGGTGCGCCATTGGTTGCAATGGGAAGCGAACTTATTGCGACAAATTTCTGAACAAGTTGGAATTGCCCTTCAACAAAGTCAATTGTATCAACAAACCCAATATCAAGCCCGCCGTGCTCAAACCTTAAATCACGTGATTCAAGTGATTCGTCAATCCTTAGATTTAGATACAATTTTTTCAACCGCCGTCGCTGAAATTGTAACGTTATTGCGAGTCGATCGAGCTTGTATTTTACAACATTTTCCTGAAGAACAACAATGGAAAGAGGTGGCTTCCTGTTCTTATGAGCTCAATGAAGCATCTTCGATACTTCCTCTCATTCATCATTTGAATCAATCAGAAATGGAAGATCTCAGGGTTCCTGACTCCCAAGAAATTCAACATTTAACGGGAATTTCAGGCACTTGGTTACCGATTCCGTTACGGGTGGGTAACCAAGTTTGGGGTTGTTTAGGATTACTAAAACATCAACATTTAAGGGGATGGAAAGAGTCAGAAATTGAGTTAACTTGTGCCATTGCCGATCAATTAGCGATCGCCATTCAACAATCAGAACTTTATCAAGAATTACAAGTTGCCAACCAACAATTAAAACGTCTGGCTACCATTGATGGTTTAACTCAAGTAGCAAACCGTCGCCGTTTTGATGAATATTTAGAACAAGAATGGCAACGATTACAACGAGAAAATGCGTTTTTATCGTTAATTATGTGTGATATTGATTATTTCAAACAATACAATGATTACTACGGACATCCAACTGGAGATACTTGTTTAAAACAAGTAGCTCAAGCCATTGAGAAAACGTTACGACGTCCGGCGGATTTAGTTGCACGATATGGAGGAGAAGAATTTGTAATTATTTTACCCAATACCAATCAGGATGGAGCAATTCATGTGGCACAACACATTCAATGGGCAATTTTGCAACTCCAAATCCCCCACGCAAAATCCATCGTTAGTCAGTGGTTAACTTTAAGTTTAGGTATCGCCTGTACCCTCCCCTCTCCTACTACCCCTGCTTCTAACTTAATTCATGCTGCGGATCAAGCTTTATACCAAGCCAAACAGCAAGGACGTGCTCGCTATTGTGTTCAACAGGTATAGAATTTACTGTTTTGGAGGAATATCTATTCCCAGCAATAACATCGAGTATAAAATTTTATCCCTAAAGGGGGTATCATTTTTAAAGTTACTGTGATAGTATACTATTGTGATGAAATTTTGGGGACTGAGCGCTCTGTTGAACTGAAAGGGGGAGAGCGCTCTTCACTAATTGGTACAAATTAATAACAACCTGTAATCAACAATTCCCTCAAAATGAACCGCCACTAACCGGGGGAATTAAAACCACTTCATCTCCATGGTTCAGGAGAGTCTCAGGACTGACAAATTCTAAGTTAATGCCAAATTGTGTTAAAGTTCGCCATTTTTCCAATTCAGGATGCTCCTGAATACAGTAATCTAAAATAGCAGACACAGAAGTTTGATCCGGAAACTCTAACCGTAATTCAGGAACATGATAAGCATCTTGAAACGCTGCAAAAAGTTTAACCTTAACTGTAATTGACATATTGTTTAGAATTTGATGGTTAGAAACCTGGTTTTTTAGAATCGAATTAAACCATTGTAAACTGA
Source organism: Planktothrix sp. (assembly GCF_046067725.1). Lineage (NCBI taxonomy): Bacteria > Bacillati > Cyanobacteriota > Cyanophyceae > Oscillatoriales > Microcoleaceae > Planktothrix > Planktothrix sp. The sequence goes on along the minus strand of NZ_JBJUDF010000038.1, from coordinate 4,754 downwards.
TTAGCACTCAAGACAGGTTTAGTCGTCAATGTAGCTAATAAAGTTAAGGGTTTAGCATTATTACCATCAGGATCAAAGCCAAGTACACCGGTCGCCGTGTTATAGAAGAAATGAGGCATATTTCCTAAATAATTTAAGGTATTACCACTGACAAAAACACCCGTATCCGATGCAGTGGTGCTTAAGGCTGTTCCTGCGACTAATCCAGCCCCAAACCCAGCCGCGGAAATACTAAAGTTATCCCCAAAACTCGGATTAAAATCAGTGAGGATGTCTTGACCGTGATTGGGATTATTGTAAACAAAGGTATCAGCACCTTCCCCCCCTGTAATCTCATCATCACCTGCGCCTCCTTCAAGATTATTGTTAGAGGCATTCCCAAAAATCATATCGTTACGGGTGGAACCGACCACGTTATTTTTACCCGTGAGATCATTCTTTTGTTGGGTGGTAGAGAGAATAGAGTCAAACCAATGGTAAGCCATCTTCTGATAACCGGCTTGAGTCGGATGTAAAGCATTGGCATCGATGGTGGGAGATGAAATATCATTTTCGCTCAGGGGGTTTAGTCCTTCCCACATATTAACAAATTTGACATTTTCCGAAGCCGGTTGATTGTTAACCACACCGGGAATCAGAGCGTTATAATCCTTGACGTTCTGCATTCGAGTCCCGTAGTATTTACTCTGAGCATGGATGGGCGCAATCGTACTGACTAATAAATCTCCGTTGTCAAATTTAGAAATCCCTGTAATCCTATTTACTAAAGTTTCTAAGCTACTCGCCATCGTTGAGCCACTGCTGGACGCATCATTGGTTCCAATCATCAATAAAACCATGTCAGGATTAGTCGCTGTGATCCAGTTATTGGCTCCTCCGGTGATTTGACTAATCGTCCACCCTGAATACCCTTCATGCTGATTCTGTGAAAAATTACCGTTAGACTGACTACCCACAAAATCAACGGGAAGATTGAAGAATTGAAAATCTTTCCATAACTCTTTACGATATCCAACCCAATCTGCTTTAAGTTGAATATCATTTTCTTTCCCTGCGGTGATCGAGTCTCCCAAAGGCATCAGTTTGAGGGTTTGGCTTAAGTTTGGAATGTAACCTGCGTTTTGTTGTAGGTTAACATACACCCCTTTGGAAGCTTGGCTATAGTTGGCGGTGCTTGTCCGATTAGGAGCAGGGGTGCTGACCGGAACCAATTCTATCGAGTCAAACCGTGCGTTTTCTCCACTATGTAGAATTCCAGACAGTTTAAGTTCATCTCCGTTATTCAGGTAAACTCCTGAAATCGTTTGTGTGAGTAAGTTTTTTGCAGTGGCGCGACCATCTCCTGGGGATTGACTACCAAACCATTGTTTTAACGTATTGCCACCAGTAGAAATCGAAAACAGAGAGGCTCCATCGCTTTCATCAAAATATTTAACGTTAATATCATAGACACCCGATTGTCCGGTAAAGGCTTGAATTGCAGTTCCGGTAGGATGGGTGGTTGTAAGACCAATATATGCACCTGCAGAGGCAAAAGTTCCCGACTCAATGTTATACCCTGTTAAGGTCATGTTTTCGGCTTCGATTGTCACCTTTGCTGGAGGGGTTGTGTTATTGGCAGTCTTGAAATTCCAGGTACTATTACCCCTAATTCCTGTATAATCATTACCTGCTATATCTTCAATCGCACCGTTAGCAATTTCAACGTAGTAATCTGTATTGAAGGCTAAATCGGCGGTGGGATTAATTGTGAGTTGGCTACCACTGACGGTAATATTACTGGCTGTTACCACAATGGTTTCTACGACTGAATTATCCGAGAGCTTCTTGATAACAATATTGCCCGTAGTGCCTTTTTTAATATTTTCGTTGAAGTTGACAACTAAGTTAGCACCAACGGCAACTCCTGTGGCATTATCACTGGGGGTAAAACTACTAGCTGTTGGGGCTGTAGTATCGGCTACAGTTGTGAAATTCCAGGCACTATTACCCGTAATTCCTACATAATCATTACCCGCAATATCCTCAATAGCAGCATTAGCAATTTCAACGTAGTAATCTGTATTTGATGCTAAATCGGCGGTGGGATTAATCGTGAGTTGACTACCACTAACGGTGATATTACTTGCGGTTACAGAAATAGTTTCTACGACTGAATTATCCGAGAGCTTCTTGATAACAATATTGCCACTACTGCCTTTTTTAATATCTTCGTTGAAGTTGACAACTAAGTTGGCATCAACCGCAACTCCTGTAGCATTATCACTGGGGGTAAAACTACTCGCTGTCGGGGCTGTGGTGTCGGTATTTGGAGGAGTCACCGAAACAAATTCGATAAAGTCAAACCGGGCATTTTCCCCGGAATGGATGCTTCCAGCGAGTTTAACTTCATCTCCACTATTAACTTGAACATTCTCAATGGTTTTGGTTGTCAGGTTAGTAGCAGCAGCGCGAGTCCCGACTAAGGATTGATTAGCTATCCAACTTGCTTTTTCAACCCCAGCAATGGACAGTGATAGGGGGGACTGGCCGTCAGTTTCATCAAAATATGCAACAGTGACGTTATATATTCCCGATGGGAGCGCGAATGAATCTTGTAAACTTCTGCTTGCGGTTCCTGTTGTTCCCAAGGTTGAACTCAGACCAATATATTTACCGCCAGAAGCAAAGCTTCCCGATTCAATTTGATACCCCCCCGCTAATGTCATGTTCTCAGCTTCTATACGAATTGATGTCATAGTCAATCTCCAAATTTCATCTGTATATTCCGTAAATGCAGTCTAGTAATGGATTTATTTGATTTTTATATTCTCAGTGAATTCCCTGAGTTCAGTTTAACTTGCTCTATACCTGTAGTCTTGGATAACTACTCTAGGTTTTACAAAAAATTTACATTAAAGTTACTTTTTTAAAGAAATTTTAAAATTAGAATTAAAGTAATATAGCGTTACTCATTACAATTAAGACAATTCTAAATTCCGAAACCCTTTCATTGCTTACTGTTCCCAGTTAAGCTGTTCCCTGTTCTAAGAGTGCGTAGCACTATATCAGAAAGCTGACGCTACAATTTTTGTGAACGCCTGTCTTGCCTGACTCTATAAACAGGGATTGTATTGATAACTTTGAAGTTTCTAAGGGGAAGTATCTTAAGCGTTAGTCGTATACTCTATAAATAATATATACTTTAAGCAATCTCACGCAGAGTGGTGGTTAAAAAAATCTTAGATTACACTTGAAGTTGGTTGTTTTCTGTAAAACTCCTTCCACTTTTCTCACAAAGGAGGAACGGTCAGTGGAATCCCAGATTGATCCTAAATTAATCTTTCCTTCCCAGAGTAAAAACACTAAACAAATTTTACTCCAACAGATCCCGATTGCATTAATTCTATTATTGGCTACAGGACTGCGGTTATATCAACTAAGTACCGAAAGCCTCTGGATTGATGAAATGTTAAGTATTCGGGATGCTCAGAAGTTTGAGTTTACGATTCCTTACATGCGTCCCTTTTACTACCTATTGCTGAAATTTTGGATGTTGTTTGGTAATAGTGATGCCTGGTTAAGGGGACTATCCATTGTTTTTAGTTTAGGAAGTATTTATTTCACCTATTGGCTGGGATGTCGAATTGTGGGGAAGTCTACCGGGTTAATTGCGGCGTTTCTACCGAGTGTTTCCCCTCTATTTATTAATCATGCCCAAGAAATTCGGATGTATACGTTGATCTCGTTCCTGAGTTTGGCGGGAACGGTGGCTCTGAGTTACGTTTTAGAACGACCCACCTATACAGCTTTAGCGGGGTGGGTGACGACACGAACCTTTTTAATATTAACAAATCCTAATAATATCTTGATTGTAGTTGCAGATACGGTGTTACTAGGGTGGAAATTCCGCAAACAGCGTCAATGGTTGCTGGCTTCTGGTGTAGGTTTATCAATTATTAGTTTATTTTTTCTTCCCATTTTCTGGTTACTGACCGTAGGAGGTGTATCCGATGAGTTTATGGAGAAGCAAGTTAAAGACTACTCTAAACCAGGAATCACTCAAATCCTGGGAATGCTAACCCAATTTACCATATACTGGCCTTTAAGAAATTTACTTCAATCTCATCAAATTATTCTCAATAAAAATGGGTTAACAGATTCGACACTGTTAAGTCAATTATTCACCGTTAAAACCCTATCTCTTCTGTTTTATGCTGGGTTCACAGCCGTTCTGATTATTTTATTCGTCCTCTCCTTATTAAATCTTTTCAGCAAACATCCTTCAGAACGATTGTTTTGGTTGACAACTTGGACTCTTTTGCCTGCGGGTTTAATGTTGTTTTTATCTTATTATAAAAGTTCAATTTGGTTTCCCCGCTATCTGATGTTAGTTGCACCTTATTTTCTCATTCTAATTTCTGCGGGGTTTGTTGTTATTTGGAACTGGAAGAAAGGGTTGGCTGTTGCGATTTCCCTTGCTTATCTGATCGGAGTTACTGGTGGTCTTTTCGATTACTATACTCAACTCTATCGCAATGATTGGCAGGGAGCAGCCCAATATATTTATCAAAATCACCAGCCGAATGATTTAGTGGTTATGCACTCAACCTCGGATTTTTTTAAACTTTCTCTCTCTCGCTACTATCCTGAAAAAAACAACGTTTATTTACTCAACCATCCGGGATCTGATAAAAAATTAACTCCAGCTTATATTCAACAACAGTTAGGAAATGCATTGCCTTTAAAGTCTAATTTTTGGTTTGTTTGCTGGC
>NZ_JBJUDF010000037.1:0-31047 GCF_046067725.1 Planktothrix sp. | reverse complement strand
AGTGGGAAGCCCACCTCAAGATGATTGCTCTCTCTGGGTTAACCAGGTAAGGTCACGGGCAGAACACCCGTTTATAGGTGTTAGGTCGAAGTCCAGCGATGGATGCAGCCGAGACACACTAACAGACCGAGGGCTTGACCTGACTCTTTTTTCCAGTTCTCTGCAATCTTCAGCGTTTCTGAATAAGTTAAGATAGAAAATAGAAAAAGGAAAGGCTTCATTTTAACCCGAAAAATTGCTCAGAGAATTTAGATTACCTACTCGTATATATCATATAATGTGATCTTTGTATGATTTTTATATGATAATGATTTTGATTTAATGATTTTGATTTAAGGAATAGCTTAAGTAAAATACTAAGATATCTGGTATAATACAAGATTTGTTGTGTAATCTTTATAGAGCATTTTATTAGAATGGCAACTCAGCCAACAATTGCGATCTCTCACCTCGGTTGCGAGAAAAACCGCATCGATAGCGAACATATTCTCGGCTTGCTCGTAGAGGCAGGCTATCAAGTTGATTCTAATGAAGAATTAGCCGATTACGTGATTGTCAATACCTGTAGTTTTATCGAAGCCGCCAGGGAAGAATCCGTTCGCACCTTAGTAGAATTAGCTGATGCCAAGAAAAAAATTGTGATTACCGGCTGTATGGCGCAGCACTTCCAAGAACAACTTTTAGACGAACTCCCTGAAGCTGTAGCCGTTGTCGGAACTGGAGATTATCACAAAATTGTGGATGTGATTCAACGAGTCGAACGGGGAGAACGAGTTAAAGAAATTTCTGCCGAACCTACCTATATTGCGGATGAAACCGTCCCTCGCTACCGCACCACCAGTGAAGGAGTTGCCTATTTGCGAGTCGCAGAAGGCTGTGACTATCGCTGCGCCTTTTGTATTATCCCCCACTTGCGCGGAAACCAGCGATCCCGTACAATAGAATCCATTGTTACTGAAGCCCAACAATTAGCCGATCAAGGGGTTCAGGAAATAATACTCATTTCCCAAATAACCACTAACTACGGACTGGATCTCTACGGTGAACCCAAACTGGCAGAATTATTACGGGCTTTAGGAAAAGTTGATATTCCCTGGATACGGATGCACTATGCCTATCCTACGGGGTTAACCCCAAAAGTAATTGCAGCAATTCAAGACACCCCGAACGTTTTACCTTATTTAGATTTACCGCTACAACATTCACACCCCGATGTGTTACGGGCGATGAACCGTCCTTGGCAGGGACGAGTTAACGATCAGATTATCGAAAAGTTGAAAACCGAGATCCCTGATGCGGTAGTTCGGACTACTTTTATTGTTGGCTTCCCAGGGGAAACCGATGACCATTTTGAACACCTGCGGGAATTTGTGCAACGTCATGAATTCGATCACGTGGGTGTGTTTACCTTCTCCCCGGAAGAAGGAACCCCTGCTTACAGCTTACCCAATCAACTCCCGCAAGCAGTTATGGAGGCTCGTCGGGATGCCTTAATGCAAATACAGCAACCCATTTCCCTGAAACAAAATCAAAAATCTATCGGACAGACGGTGGACGTTCTAATTGAACAACAACACCCCCAAACAGGAGAACTCATCGGTCGCTCTCCCCGTTTCGCTCCCGAAGTAGACGGCTTAGTCTATGTCGAAGGCGAAGCTCGTTTAGGTTCACTGGTTAAAGTCCAAATCACCGATGCCGATATTTATGATCTCTATGGCTACGTCTTAGAGTAGGGAACAGCAGCAAGGGGAGAAATAATTCATATCCTTCCCGAAACCGGACACCTGAAACCGATTTGAAGAAATCGCGGCAAATTTTAAGAAATTTGTTGTTATGTTTCTGAATATTAAGCGTTATCCTAGAGAGAGATGGTCTATTAAAGGGTCTGATTGACTAAACAACCCCGCAGGTTGTAACAAAGAGTGAGTTCAGGAACTTTGAAGACTTTGGAATGTAATTAGGTTCCACGATGCCCGTGAGACAGCGTAACTCAACTGTTGTAGAGAGCTACGTCAAGCGTTATAGCAAAACTAATCAACCTCTGCATCGTAGTGCAAGTGTCTCAATTGAATAGGGCAATGGAAGGAACCGGGCTAAAACACATAGATAGGAGAATTAATGAGTCCATCTTTTGCAAGCTTAGGAATTTCCGACGAACGAGCGCGTTATCTGGAAACAATAGGCTTTACTGAACCGACTGCCATTCAAGTTGAAGCAATTCCTCATATATTGTCTGGACGTGATGTGGTGGGACTGGCTCAAACTGGGACGGGCAAAACAGCCGCCTTCTCATTGCCCATTCTCGAAAAACTAGATACAAGTGCCAAAGGCGTACAAGCGTTAATTCTCACCCCTACCCGTGAATTAGCACTGCAAGTCAAAGAAGCAATTCGGAAAATGACCGATGATCGCAACTTGTATGTGTTAACCGTGTATGGCGGTCAGTCGATTGAACGACAAATCCAACGGTTACAACAAGGGGTTCAAATTGTTGTTGGCACACCCGGACGAATTTTAGATTTACTCAATCGCGGCGATCTAAAATTAGATCGGATTAAGTGGTTAGTTTTGGATGAAGCCGATGAAATGTTAAGCATGGGCTTTATTCAAGATGTGGAGAAAATTCTCGAAGCGGTTGCTGAAGATCGTCAAACGGCATTTTTCTCCGCGACCATGGAGCCTTCGATTTGGAAACTGGTGAAGAAATTCCTTAAAACTCCAGTTACCATTAAAGTCGAAACGCCGAAATCGACCCCCAAACGTATTGAACAACGCGCTTATATGGCTCCCCGTGGCTGGTCAAAAGCACGGGCGTTGCAACCGATTTTAGAATTAGAAGATCCTGAATCAGCCATTATTTTTGTCCGGACTAAACAAGCTGCGGCGGAGTTAACCACATTCCTGCAAGCGGCGGGTCATAGTGTTGATGAATATCATGGTAACTTGAACCAAGCCCAACGGGAACGACTGCTGCAACGCTTCCGCCGTCGTCAAGTGCGGTGGATTGTGGCCACTGATATTGCCGCACGGGGATTGGATGTGGATCATCTGACCCACGTGATTAATTACGATTTACCCGACAATGCGGAAAGTTATGTTCACCGTATTGGTCGTACAGGTCGCGCTGGACGGGATGGAATTGCGATTACGCTGATTCAAGCGATTGATCGGCGAAAACTGCGACTGATTGAGCGTCATTTGCGCCATAACTTTACCATTTTATCGATTCCTAAACGCTCCCAAATTGAAGCACGTTATATTGAACGGCTGCAAGGACGGGTGCGGGAAGCGTTATCTGGAGAACGGGTGGCTTCTTTCTTACCCATTGTTGCTCAATTGGGTGAAGAATACGATCCCCATGCGATCGCGGCTGCCGCCTTACAACTGGCTTACGATCAAACTCGCCCCAGTTGGTTAGATTCTGAATTTGCGGCTGAAGAGGAAGAAACACAAGTTGCTCCTCCTAAACCGAAACTCAATCGTCGGGTTCCCCGTCCGTCGGTTTCTCAAGGTAGTGAATCGACTCGTTTAGGTGTTGAATAGGATTCATCCCTAACATTGATCGATTAAAGTAGAAACAGAGACGCGAGTGATCGTGTCTCTCACTTTTTTGTTGTTATTTTTCAAAGGCAATGCAGATTAATTCTCAAGACTCTAATCTTAGCTCGATCAGACAATGGGCAAATTTAATTGCGATTCTAGCTGCATTTGGAGTTAATGTATTAGCAAATATTACTCCTTTTAATGGATTAACAATTGGAGAAATTTCTAATACGATTTTCAGAAATGTTAAAATCATTCCGGCTAATTATGCCTTTGCAATTTGGGGATTAATTTATGTCGGGTTATTCGCTTTTGCTGGATATCAAGCTTTACCTCAAAACCGTGATCATCCTAGATTTACACATTTAGGTTATGCTATTTTCTTAGCTAGTATTGCCCAGATTATCTGGGTCTTTTTATTTCAATATCAAATGTTTTTTCTGTCCCTAGGGGCAATGATAGCTATTTTAAATTCGTTAATTGTGGGGTATCTACGGTTAAATATTGGTAAAGTTAGAGTTTCTAAAAAGGAACACTGGTGCGTGAATCTTCCTATTAGTATTTATTTGGCTTGGATTAGTGTTGCTACAATTGTTAATGTGGCTTTAGTCTTAGAAAATTGGCAATGGACTGGAGGCGGAATTTCACCGGAACTTTGGACAGCAATTTTATTAGTGATTGCGGGAACATTAGCGGCAATTTTAATGATTGAACGCAATGAAATTGCCTATCCTTTTGTGATTATGTGGGCTTTATGTGCGATCGCGGTTCGTCAAGCTACTCAACCGTTGATTTTAGTAACAGCGATCGCTGTATCTTTATCATTAGGACTATTTGGATTAAGTTTAACGATTCTTCGTCAAAAGGCAATAACTAGGAAATAGGGGTAGAGGTCAGAAACCGGGTTTCTTAACCCATCTTTTTGTTAATAGTAAAGGTTAAGGCAGAAACCAGGTTTCTAGGAAATGGGGTAGGGGTCAAAACCGGGTTTCTAGGAGGTGTGTACAACCTGAAGGATTTACTGCTAAACTATATCATCATCCTCTATTTCTACCCTTATTTTTGTTTAAGTCCCATTAGCTGCGGGTTATGTGGGTTAGAAAAAAGCCAGTAAAAAATATGTAATTGGATATCTCAGCTAGTGATTGATCCAAATCAAACAGCTACTTTTTAAAAATCTGCAAAAAAAGGACTCCTAGAATGGAATCCTTTTGACTTAATTAGTAATGTGAAAAAATAAGTTTTTAATCAATAACTAAATCAAGTTGGGGTTTTAGTGTTTTATGGATCGGAGCGGCGGGATTTGAACCCACGACCCCTACTACCCCAAAGTAGTGCGCTACCAAGCTGCGCTACGCCCCGACACAATTAACCAATGTAGCATCATTAACCAAAACTTGTCAAGGCTTTTCTAAAAAATTTTTAAGGTTTTTGTGGCTTGTACCAATTCAGCCACCCCATCAACGGGCCAAGACCCCTCCGCTCGACGTCCCGTATTCAAAATAAACTGCACCGTATAAGCATGGGGATAACCTTCGACCTGCATCCACAGCCAATCACTTTCGGCTTCACAGGCGATTTTTTCTTCATCCATCAACTCTTGAGCCATTTGAGTCATTGTCTCTGCTAATTGACTTAACAACCGACAAAAATCATCAAACTCCGCTTGGGTGAGTTCCACCGCCCAGGTATCCCCCCCAACTAACCCTTGAAATTCTGATGCTTCTGGGTTCCAACCTAGACGCCATCCGGTGCCGGTTTTGAGAATTTTCTCCACGTTCTACCTGCTATTTAAGTAAGTCAGCATCCCCCGACTGAGGAAGAGGGGTTAGACCCGAATTCGGAGGTTGGGGGGTGGGTGATGAAGGATTGGGTTTTGGAAGACTGGGATTTTCAATATTGAACGCATTTGGATTAAATAAACTCACCAGGGTATTGACTAACGCATCCCGTTCGGTTCGGTTTAACTGTTGAATGGCTTTTTGATCTCCCGCTAAGGGATTTTCTCGCAACGCTTCTTGACCTGGATAATCTAAAACTAACATCGGTTCATTTTCCCCTAGATAGTCAGCGAGGGTGAGTTTCCAATCTAAACGATATTGGGTGGGTCGAGCTTTAACATAAATGTGATAGCGAATTAAGCGACTGATTAACGTATTATCTTCCACAACGTTTCCCGTTTCTTGGGAAATATATTGATTTTCTTGGGGTAAATTCGGTAACTGTTCATAAACTTTTTTCCAAACCTCCGAGACTCTTACCCGTGCTGATGAAGAGGTGGTTTGTTCGGGGGAAGTTTGGGCGAGTCCTTGCTGTTCCAGAGTATCAAAAAATCCACCCAGTATAATTAATAGGGTGATACTAAAAGCAACAAATAGAAAACTTAACCCTCGTTGTTTTTGAGGTTTCCGAGGTTTAAACATCATGTTATAGATCCTTTCTGAAACTAGCAAAAACTCAAGAAACCGGGTTGATGATCAAGATTAATGACTTGAATCGAGGTAAGTTCAGAAACCCGGTTTCTGGGGTGTTCTTGACTGCAAAATCAAGAAACCAGGTTGATGATCAAGATTAATGACTTGAATCGAGATGAGTTCAGAAACCCGGTTTCTGGGGCGACACCGACACCCAACACCGGAAACCCCGATTTAACGATGATCCGCAATAATTTCTGGTTGGGTCAGTTCATCGGACATTTCAATAATGGCCCGTAACACAGGTTTCATGGCGTTCTCATCGCCATTATCAAAGTCTTCATACCGACACCGTTTTGCCCGATTTGCCACCTGTACTGTAATCCGATAGCGATTAGAAGCCGCACTGACGAGATCAGCAGCCCGACGAGTAATTTCCGTAGAGTCAATGGTTGAACGCTTTTGCATGGAGTTATGATTTCCTAGCTGCTTAATGATTTCTATTTTATAGCAGGGAACCGCTTAACAGGGAACTGCTTAGACAACTTCAGAGTTTGAGCCTGATTTATGGAGAATCGGGAGAGTAACTACAGGGTAATAAATAAAAAAATTGCAAAATGTAGCCAAATCATCTAGTCAAATGATCGTAGAGGTGTTAAGTTTTATCAACAGTCAGTAGGAAAAAATCACTACTTGGCTTCGGTACACTGTCCATTAACTAGGATTGTCAAGCAAAATGCAAGCAGCGATAAATCCAACCCGAATTAATTTATCCGTTGTTCCCCAACGTCAACCTCTCAAAGTCGTGGTTTTGGGGGATAGTATCGTCTATGGATTTGGTGATCCAGAAGGAGGGGGTTGGGTGGAACGACTGCGACGTCAATGGATGTCACCGGATACGAGCGGGCCAATTCTTTATAATTTAGGGGTTCGGGGAAATCGGGTGATTCAAGTTCGCGATCGCTTAGACCATGAATTTCGCCATCGTGGAGAACTACGCAACCGTTTACCAGATGTTAGTATTTTTTCAGTGGGATTAAATGATTCCTCGCGAGTCCAGTCGTTTCAAGGTCGTAACTACACGGAATTTAATGACTTTGAAACCACTTTACACAGTATGTTAGACCAAGCCCAACGGTTGTGTAATGTTTTATTTGTAGGAATGACGCCTATAGATGAAAGTAAAATGCCGTTTCAAGGATGTTTATACTATACTTTAGCGGATCAATTTCGCTACAAAGAAGCAACTCGTCAGGCTTGTTTAGAGCGCGATATTCCCTATCTGGATTTATTTGAAATTTGGTTAAATCGTGGGGAATCTTGGTGGAAATCTCGGTTATGTTCCGATGGTTTACATCCCAATGTCGCTGGATATGAAGCGTTATTAGAAGATATTCGCCATTGGGAACCGATTCAAGAATTAGCTTATTAACCCTGGTGGAGGTCAGAAACCCGGTTTCTGATCCCATGTTTCTGTTGCTAGTAAAAGTTAACCGAGAAACCCGGTTTCTCGGAGCTCAGAGACCGAGTTTGTGATCCTCTGTTTCTGTTGATAGTAAAAGTTAACCGAGAAACCGGGTTACTGGGAAATGCTACTCAAAAGTAAAGTGATTTGATGTAGGGTAAACTATAGAGGATGGGTTGGAGAACTCGGACTTGGTTAAGCAGATACAGCGATTTACGCAACATCATCAACAAACTGATGCTGGTGCTATCTCCCATAGGAATCTTGATTTTTTGGCATGGGTGTCTCGTAGCAGTGTCATCCTGACATTAGTTTTGCTGTCGGCGGGAGTCAGTGTAGCTCAGTCTAAACCCCCCAAGTCTCCAGAACCGAAACCCACAACTCCGAGCGAAACCTTGTCTCCCAAGGATCGTCAGGAACTGGAACAACTGCGAGAACAACAGCGTTTACAGCAACAGGTACAGGCGGAAGCTCAACGTACCTTTAAACAGACGATGACGCTGTTTAATTTGTTGTTAGGACTATTAGGAATTTTATTAGCTGCAACCTTGGTGGGGTTATGGTTATTGCGACGATCTGTTGTCCGAGAAGTCACGATTATTGTGAAAAATCACCTGAATGAATTAGGGGATTTAGAAGGTAAAATAGCCGCAGCTAATCAACAAATGCAAGCGGTGATTCGGGAAACCGATCGCATTGCGGGAGAGTTACATTTAGAAGCGAATAATTTTCAAGATGAATTAGGAGATCATCGCAGTCAAATCGGGCAATGGTTAACCGAATTATCCCAGGTTCGTCAACAAGCGATCCAAGAGTTTCAACAAGAATCACAACAAGCTGAACAGGAAATTCATCGCTTAGAAATTGAGTTCTCCAAACAATTAGCAGAGTTACAAAATAGAGCCAGTCATCAACAGGATTTAATCTTACAAAACTTAGATCAATTAGGAACGGATTACGCGAATCATTTGGTGGGATTAAAACAAGGAGTTGAAGATCAACAAAATACGGTTTTAGATGCTTTCAAACAATCGGAAGCCACTTTAACGACTCAATTATCAGATTTACAACGTCAAGTTCAAAATCAGCGCGATCGCTTATTCCAAACCTTAGAACAAGTTAGCGTAGACTTTAAAACAACCGTATCGAGTTGGCAAACCGATGTAGAAGGACAGAAAAATAGTGTCGGTAAGAATTTACAACAAATTGAAGCAGAATTAGTTCAAGAATTATCTCAACTGCAAAAACAAGCTGAAACCCAAAAAGATCGGGTGTTTGCTCGTTTAGAACGATATGAAACGGATTTTGCGCCGCAATTAGAAGAAATACGAATTAAATCAGAACAAAAAGCTCAAGAACAAATTGATTTAGCTCTGAAAAATTTAGAGAAATTTGGCAATGATGCCGTGACAAAACTTTCCGAGTCCCAAGGCAAAATTCAGGGACAAATGGAGCAGAAATTAAAACAAATTCAACAGTTAGAACAGCAAGCCGAATCTCAACTCGCAACCTATCAACAACAACTCCAAAGTCAGGTCGATGAAAAGTTACAACGGCTACAGCAATTAGAAGCTGATTATGGAGCGATTATTGCTGATAGTCAAGCAGGATGGAAAACCCAAAAAGAACGAATTGTGCAACGGTTAGAAAAGTTTGATCAAGATGTTAATGGAGTGATTGAACAGTTAAGGGGAGATCTACAAACTCGTAAGGAATCTACCTTTAATAAATTGGATAAATTTGACTCGATGTTAACGGATCAGTTAACTGAAGTACAAGCGGATGCCAATACCCAAAAAGCCGCGATTGTCCAAGCATTAGTCGCGATGCAGTCGGACGCATTGGCTCGAAAAGATGAAATTCTCAAAGAATTAGTAGCCATTTCTCCAAAGGCTTTTGTAGAATCGGCTGTGTCAGAAATGATGCAAAAAATTGATACCATTACAGAACAATTAGATCGGTTAAAATCTAACAAACCAGAGTTATTTTTAGAGGTTGAAGATTTTGTTCAACAAGGAAATGTATTATTTGCAGAAGGACGTTATGAGGAAGCGTTAAAAGCGTTTAATCAAGTGGTTGAATTGCAACCGAATGATTATCGATCTTGGCTCAATCGAGGGATGGCGTTAAGTCGGTTAAAACGTCAAAATGATGCGATCGCTTCCTATAAAAAAGCCTTAGAAATTAAACCCGATTATCATCAAGCTTGGGTAGATTTAGGCGTCACTTATGGTAAATTACAAAAACATCAAGAAGCCTTTGAAGCCTTTGATCAAGCGGTGAAAGTTAAACCAGAAGATGGGGTGGCGTGGTTAAATCGTGGAATGGCGTTACAAGCCATTGAACGTTATCCAGATGCACTTAAATCCTTTGAGCAAGTCCTTGAATTTGATCCAGAAAATTCTAAAGCTTGGAACTATCGCGGTTATGTTTTAATTAAGCTAAAACGCGGAAAAGAAGCGTTAGAAAGTTTAGATCGAGCTTTAGAATTAAAATCGGATTATGCGGATGCTTACTATAATAAAGCTATTAGTTATGCTCAACAACGTCAAACGGAATTAGCCGTTGAACATTTAGAACAGGCGATTGATTTTAATTCCCGGTATCGAGAGGAAGCAAAAACTGACCCCGATTTATATTCAATTGTTAAGTTTTTGCGTCCTAAAGCTAAACTTCAATCTTGAAGGGAACAGGGAACAAACAGGAAAAGAAGAGTTTAGGTTTTAAGAGGCATTAATCATCCTTGGAGTTCAGGAATATGCTCATTTTCATAATTTTCAATTAAGATACCCAGAATATCCATGAGTGAGGCGAGGGGATGTTGTTCATCTTGTGTGATAATTCTATTTTTCATTCTGGCATTCTAACGCAATCATCTGTAATAAATTCCTGAGCATTTTTAACAATAGGTGGCAAACCAGGAGCAACAACAGATAAACCTTGAGATTCCCGATTTGCGACTTCAACGTTTAATTCTAATAGAAACTTTAATGGCTCATCTTTTGGTTTCATTCCATAAGCTTCTTCCACAGCTTTATCAAGTTCTGCATGAGCCTTGCGGAGCAGATTATCTCCGGGTAAATCTAAAGTGCGATAAAGTTCTCGTAAACTCCACTGATTTTCTGTCATCACTTGACGTCGTAATTGTCGTAATTTTACGGCTGATGTAGCTACTTTTTTAACCTGTGTTAATGTTGGGGATTGAGGAAACGGGAAGGAATTAAAAACTGTGTTAGAGGTGTAGCGAAAATCACCCTTTAAAGTGGAACAACAAGCAGTAAACCATATCCAATGAATATGAGATTGAAGGATTCCAAATGAATAATCATCTGATAGGGGAAAAACTTGTAGAGCATCACTGGGTCTAATTCTGAAATCAACAAAATCAAACACAGGTCTTTTTGTGACTCTGCTACAGGCAATATATCGAGATAAATTAGAGATTTTTTTGATTAATTCAGCACGAGGATAGGAAAGCAACCACCATTTTGCCAGAAAATTTTGATGATGTCGATTAACCTTCGCTTTTGGATTGTCTTTTAAAGCTTCAATATTTCGTTTTTCTTCTTCTTTGGCAGCAGCTTGACGAGTAGGCAATACAAGTTCTTTAATCTGGTTTAAGGGTATCGTGTATTTGCTGGCAGTTAGAATATCACGGGGATGTAAATCAATTACATAACGTTTGGGTAATGGAGGTTTTTCGGAAAGTAAATCATCTCCAATTAAATAAGGAAAAATAACCTCGGCATTATTTTTTGACTGTCGAATCATTGTTGCGGCTTCATTCAAGGTTAACAAAAATCCTTCATGTCCATGAGTTTGTCCTTGATAACAAGCTTCTGAGTTAACATTAATCGATAACTTTTTAGCTTGAGTAACATCAATTTTTGTCGACAAAGCGGAATTAATTGTATCTAATTCGGCAATTTCCCAAGGGCTATTTTTATCATCTCCAATTTGAGTAAAAAGTTTCTTTTTGCCCGGTTGTTCGCCTTTAATCCAGTTAACAATAGAAACATGAACTACCGCATCCCCTGACCAAACTTGAGTAGAAATCGCTTCAGTAATTGTGCCACTATTGCCTACAATATAATCTAAACCGCCTTCACGAGAATAATTTTGTCGGATGGTATTTGTACCAACAAGTCCGGCGCGTCCATCAAGTTTTAATTCATCATGGGCGCGACGAAACCAATACACGCAAAAATCAGCCATTCCTGGTACTTTGGGATATTTTTCTCGGACTCGGCGCACATAAGCAGCACCATATTCCTGCTGCATTTTGTTTTTCGACTGGTAGGGAGGATTACCAATAATTGTATCCGCTTTTATCCAATCACAAAATAAAGCATCATCACAGCGAATATTTTGATCTAAATTATCAAGAGGTAATGCCTGTTCCATGTCTAATGCTAAGTTCATCTGCACCACATTGCGAAACTGATTTTCTTCATCCAAGGCTAATTTTTTAGCCAACATTAAGGTAACTTTGGCTAATTCCACTGCAAAGGGTTTAATATCAATCCCGTAAAATTGGCTAGTTTTTACTAATGACATCGTACCAATTGTATTAGCAGCACGGGTAAAATTTTCATGAATCTTAGTCAGCAATTGTGCTTCTAGTCGTTTGATTTCTCGATAAGCAACATAGAGAAAGTTACCACTCCCACAAGCAGGATCAAGAACTTTAAAATTAACTAATTCTTGCCGAAGTGCCAACAAGTCTTTTAAAGTATTTGCGGCTTCAATTCGTTCTCGCCAAGGGCGGATAATCGTGGGTAAAACTACTTTTTGAATATCGGCTTCGCTGGTATAGTGAGAACCTAAAGCATGACGTTCTTCTTTACCCATACTCGACTCAAATAACCCGCCAAAAATCGCAGGTTCTACTTTTGACCAAGGTTCCGTTGCTGCTTCTAATAATAATTCAATTTCTCTGCGGGTCAGGCGTATGGGTTCAATCGTTGAGAAAATTCCTCCATTAAAATAAGGCACATTATGATAGTAACTGTCTTGAGGAGCAGGGCGATTACTTCCCATCTGTCGAAATAAACCCCCAATCAAATCATCAGAACTAAATCGATTAGTTTGGCAGTTTGTTAAAAATTCAGTGAATAAACCTCTGGGAAGTAAATCAATATCTTCTGCAAACAAAGCTACTACACACTGAAGAATAAACCGTTGAGCCGTTTCTACTGTTTCCCCTCGCTCTACTAAATGATTAAAAACTTGAGCCACTTTATTAGCTGCATTTCGAGTGACATCAATTTTATTATTATTAAATAAAGGCTTTTTATTGCCGGGAAACAGAAAGTTAAAAGCCGTAAAACGATCAGGTAATTCTTCCAAACTCACCCGATCTACAGGTTCCCTAAGCTGAAGATCAAAATCATAAATCAAAAATTCATCAAAATTACAAAGCACTACATATTGAGGACGTTGTGGCACTAATTCCAACCAATATTCAAAAGCTTGCTGATAGTGTTTTTCCAGTTTTTCCCCTCGTTTTTTCATCTCCAGTAATAATCGAGGTCGCCACAATAAATCAGCAAATTTTGTAGTTTTCCCTTTGGCTTTCACTCGATATTCTAGTTCGGCTCCTGCTTCTTTATAGCCTTGATGACCGAAGGCTTGAAACAGGCGATCGCAAAATACTTGCGCCTCCCCTTTTTCGTCACCTTTCAAAGTTCGGGCGTAGTCAATAAAAGTGTTAATATTAGTTAATATATTGGTCATTATAACAGTATAAATATCATAGATAACCTTTAACATTATATATCCTCATGCTCAAAGGCTGACTAGATTTCATTAATTATTAATAGAGCAAGTCTAAATAGGTTGTAATAACCTCTATGACTAAAATCCTTACTGTAGGGGTAATTCATGAATTACCCCTACAGTAAATCAAATAGGATTGCTATAGTGCTAACCCTAGTAGATGCCTTTTACCATTTTCAATAATCCTTGACTTTTTTGAGTTTTTCTATTACAGTAGTTAATCGTGCTTTTCTTATATTTCCGATCTTCAATTACTTGCTATGGTATCAACAAATTCCTCTCATAACCCTGTTCCTATTTCCCTGAATTTATCAGGAGGAATTGCACTCGGAGCTTATATGGCGGGGGTCTGTTTTGAATTAGTTAGACAAGCCAGAAAAGACAATGCTCCCTTGTTAATTGATTTGATTACAGGTGCTTCGGCGGGAGCCATGACAGGAGCAATTACGGCTTATTATTTATTAAATCGAGAGATTTTAGATCATGAATATGAAGATCAGAATTTATTAGCCCAAGCCTGGGTTGAACGGGCGGATATGAAAGATATTGATACGGTTTTCGCTATTGAAGATTACCGTCAAGCTTTAAAGAATATATTTAAAAGTGAAAATGAAAGTTTATTATCTCAAAAAGGAATTAAAAATATTGCTAATTTAATTACTCAAAATACAGACCAACTCAAGGTTTATCAACCGTTGGCTTTAGTCATGACGGTTACAAACTTACAAGGTTTATTAATCACCTATGAAAATAAATGTCGGAATTATTCGGGAATTCCTGCAATTAATCATGCAGAAACTCGACGCTTTTTGTTTCATTCCGAGTTAAATCGTCAAGGCGATCGCTTACAAAAAATCTGGAACAAAGTTGTTGATACTAGCTTAATTTCCGGTGCATTTCCTTTAGCTTTTCCACCCGTTGAAGATGGATCGAATATTAAAAGTTATAACTTAAAAAATTTAAGTCCGGCTTATTTTACAATTTCTTCTGACTCCGGGGAAAAACAGTTAGATCCATCTTTACCCATGTTTTGTCCCCAGGAAAATCTTAAATTTTGGTATACTGACGGGGGAATTTTAGATAATTTACCCATTTTAAAAGCTATTGATTTAGAAGCCAATATTCGATTAAGTTCTTTACCGAATTCCGAGTCTTTCCTTCAAGAAGAAGGTCGAGACTTTCTTAAATTTAGTCATGAATTTAACCGCAAAGTTAAAACAGAGCGAGATCATCGACTGTATGTTTATGTTTCTCCCTATTCTTTAGAAAGTTTAGAGAGCAAACCTAGCTTGAAGAAAAATCAGTTTAATCTTTTGGATTTGTTGTTTAAAGGGTTAAAAATTCCTTCCATTCAACAAGATGCGATGCAGTTAAAACAAATTGTTAAAATTAATGAACAAGTGGATTATAAGGAAAGAATATTATCGAGTTTAGAAACGTTATCAGAACATTCACCCGAAGACACACTGTCTCAAATTAAAGCTGACGTAGAAAAAGCCATCCCCTATCATCATATTCAACTCTCGCCCATTACACCTTTAATTTTAAATCAAATTGCTTTGATTGAGAATGTAGAAGCTCGAACGCAACTGGAAGCCCTTTATCAAAAATTCCGTTCTTTGTTTAAAACTCCAATTGTAGAAGAACCCAAGGATGCAGATGAACTATTAGCATCGGATTTTCTCAACGCTTTTGGCGGTTTTTTTGATAAAAAATATCGACAACAGGATTTTATTTTAGGGCGACTGTGTGGTTTAACTTGGCTACATTTAAACTTTGCAAAAGTTGAGACTCAAGACTCTATTTTAACGTTAAATCAAATTTTTAATTCAGGTCAAGTTCAATTTGATAATCCTAAGTTTAAAGACTTAAAAATTAGTTACAGAATTCGCTTAATCCGAATTTTAGTTCGAGGTCTGCGAATGATGACCGCCCAAACTCAAATGAAACAAAGCAAGAAAGTTATCCTCTGGATCGTTCAACTCATTTTATTACCTTTATTCCTATTGATTGAACTGTTATTAACTTTAGCTTTAATGTCTACAGAAGTTGTTGAAACTTTTTTAGGAAAAATGATGCAAAAATAAGAGAGATTTCCCCAAATACCCGACACCCAAAAACTTATCGGTCTAATTTATTCGGAATTCCTTCACAGCCGCCGGGGATGGTTTTTCGGGATTTAGAACCGCACCAGGCACAGCAATAATAGCGATTTTCTTCTGATAAATTTTCAACCCCAGTAAAGTCGGCATTTTCTACGACAGCCCCCGTATATTCTCCGGTAGTAAAATTAGGAATTAACGTCCGACTACGGGGAGATGCTGTTTCTGCGGAACCATAAAAGAGTTTAACAGAACGTAAATTTGTATAGGATAAATTAGCTTCATAGAGAATAGATCTAGCTAAATTAGTGCGAACTAAATCACATCTCTGTAAATTAGCTTTGACTAAATTCGCATCAGTTAAATCCGTGCGTCGGAGGTCGGTTTGGGATAAATCTGCACCCGCTAACATCGCCCCTAAATCAATCACTCGTACCCCATGATCTCGATCTTCTGCATAATTGCCATTTCCATCTAACATTGGGCGTCCTAAATGGCGATCGCGTTGTAATGGAGTAATTAATTTAGCTTGGGATAAAAACCTCAGAATTTTGGCTTTTCCTTCCGCATCAACACTTTTAATAATCGCCGCCGTTCGTCCTTCTGCAATCACTCGTTCTTGGGGCCAATCTTCTAATAATCCTTGTTCTCCTAATGCTAAATCTGACACACCTTGGAAATAAGCATCAATGGTTTGTTGTTGGGTAATTCGGTTTTGTTGGATGGTTAAATCTCTGGAAATAATATACTGTCTCCAAGCAACATAAACAGCCAAAATAGCAATTAAAATTTGACCTAATGCGCCTCCTAAATCCCCTAAAGCACCAATTGCATCCCAATTAATCGTAATATTACTCACTTCATTTTCAGTGTTAGCATTACTAAAAATAACTAACCCAATTAAAGAACCTAAAATCCCAAAACAGGCAACAATTAAATTACGCCAGCTTGGGGGAATTAAAGTTGTCCAAACTTTGCCCCAACCCGACCACAATAAGCGTAAAGAAATCCCTAATGTTGCTACAGCGCTGACATATCCTAGTGTAATATTATCAATTCCTAACCCTAAAATCATTAATGCCATCGCCGATAAAACCAAGACCGAACCTGACACCGAACTTTGATGATCATCTAAAGTTGAGTTTTGGGTTTCAATCTCCCAAGATTCCCCAGAATTGAGGTGTATCTCCTCCGTTGGGGGTTGCAGTTGTGGAGATTCTGAAGGTTGAAGGATTCCCCCATTTAGGGTTTCAGGGCTCTCCTGAAGTCCTTGGGAATGAGACGAGGATGAATTGGGTTCCATTGTCATCGATTAACCTTAGTGATTTGTTGTCTGTTGTTTGTTAGCTTAACAGTTAACAACTTCTTAACTGACAGATGATTTTAGCGAAATCTGTCTTAATATTGAATGATTATTCTGGGGTGTGAGGATTTTAAGAAACAGAGTGTAAGTTGTTAAATTGTGAATTGATAGATTGATTATAGATCTAACTAGGGAAAAAAGGATAAAAATTCTGAGCGGGAATGAGGCTTAAGGAGTTTATAAAATAAAATATTTTAGAATTGATCAATCGAACATTTAATCAAAAAGAAAATCTATTCATGATTAATCGATTAAAAGTGTTTTTAAAACTGATTAATGCTCGTCTTTCGCGAAGCATTACAATTTGGATTTTTTTAAGCTTAGTTTTTGTCAAAATTTGAATTTTGATTCCTTCAGTATCACGACTTACGCACAAGGGGTTAAAAAACCCGGTTTCTCATTGAGGCTCAGAGCGACAAGCTTGATTTTGGGTTCAGAAACCGGGTTTTTGCGTAAATCCTGAGTATATCAACGTCAGCAAGAATTGTTAAAAGATTTACCTACAATGTCTGGGGGTAAAATTGCTTGGATCATTGAAACTTATCCTTATGATTCTGATGCTGAGTTGTGACAACAATTAAGTCATTTACATCATTTGAATCCTGATATTGTAGGGGAAGCCGTTTATCGCAAGAATGGAGAATTAATCGGTCAATTTGGTGAACTCCCTCTTCTAACATTTGCAGAAGCGGTACAAGGTAAAAAATTATATTTGCGTCAAAAGACTGGCGATCGCTATGATGTCGCTATTAATACAGAGCCAGTGGTTGCAGGTGTGATCGGATTAAAAAAGTTCAGCTATGATTTATGGGGAGATGCGGTTAATATTGCTTCTCGCATGAAATCTCAAGGTTTATCAGGACAAATTCAAGTTAGCCAAACCACCTACGAAAAACTTAAAAATTATTATTTATTTGAACAACGAGGTATGATTTTAGTTAAAGGCAAAGGAGAAATGCAAACCTATTGGTTAACCGGAAAAAAAATAGGGAAGCACTCCTGAGTACGGAAAACCAGGGAAGGGAAACCTTAATTCCTGAGCTTCCTTAACTCGCAACCGTCAACCGTAACCGTCAACTATTTATGACCTTTATTTCAGTTATTTACGCCCTATTTTTATTAATTTTATTAGGATTATATTGGCTTATTCCTTGGAGACCTTGGCGACTGTTTATTGTATTAATGGCGAGTTTAATTTTTTATTGTACCTTACAAATTCAATATATTCCTTTACTCTTACTTTGGACAATTTTTAACTTTGGTTTAGCCTTAACTCTTGTAGAACCGCAAGAATGGGAAATCCCGAATATTTCTTGGAATGAACGCAGAGCTTTTTTATTAACACTAGGAATCGTCCTCAATATTTTAATATTAGTTGGGTTTAAATATTTACCTTTTATTTTTAAAATACTAGGAACAGCTTGGAATATTCCTGTAATAATTAGTACAGGAGACTGGATTGATCAATATGTCATTGCTCCTTTAGGATTAAGTTTTTTCTGTTTTGAATTAATTGCTTATTTAGTCGATGTTTATCGAGGTGCACCTGCGGCGACTTCTTTACTGGAATTTAGTGCTTATAAATTATTTTTTGCTAAATTAATTTCAGGGCCAATTACTCGTTATCATCATTTGAATACTCAGTTTAAAACCCTCAAATTCCCGGTTCCTGAACAAATTGCCGATGGATTATGGTTATTAGCGAGAGGAGCAATTAAAAAAGGGCTTTTAGCCGATAATATTGGAATTTTAGTTGATCTTAGTTTCAGTAATTTACAACGAGCCGGAAGCGGAGATTTATGGTTAGCCACTTTTGCTTATGGATTACAATTATACCTAGATTTTAGCGGTTATGTTGATTTAGCCAGAGGCACAGCATTACTATTAGGATTAAGTTTACCCATTAACTTTGATGCGCCCTATTTTACCACCAGTATTGCTGATTTTTGGCGACGTTGGCATATAACATTAGGGGATTGGTTGCGGAATTATTTATATTTTCCATTAGGGGGTTCTAGGGTAGGATTATTCCGCACTTGTTTGAATTTAATGATTGTGATGTTAATCGCTGGAATTTGGCATGGTGCGGCTTGGGGGTTTGTAGTTTGGGGAGGATTACATGGGTTAGCATTAGTGATTCATCGCCTCACAGATGCCTTATTTACGCAATTATCAATAACGTGGATTTGGAAAAGTTTACCTGGTGTTTTAATCGCTTGGTTAATCACTCAATTGATGGTTTTTACGGCTTGGATTTTCTTTAGACTTCCTAATTTACAAGATTCTTGGTGGGTGATGAATCATTTATGGGGTCATCCGTCTGATGTTCAATTTGCTCATAAAGTTTATGTAGAAGCTTTAGGTTTAGAACGACACAACCTTGTTATTTTATTAGCTGCTGTTTTTGGATTAATGACGTTAACAACCTTCCTTAACCGAGGGTTAAAATTAGAGTTAAATTGGACAGTTAAACTCGTCTTAGTTCCGATCAGTTTTTTCACCGTTTGGTTATTAGCACCTGAAGGAAGTTTACCTTATATTTATTTTGATTTTTAACTGATTTCCATTTTATGATTCCCAGTCAATCGCAGTGCCTTTGTCAACTCGGTAATTTATATCCTACTGTAACCATTAAAAACGAGATCAAACCTAACAAAACAAAGTGCTTTGCTTTTATAAATTTGGTCATTATCCGCAATATTCCTTTAGGAAATCTATAGCACTACGCATGACGGTTAGGACATTTTTAAACTCTAAAACCTTTTCAATTCTTACTGTTCCCAGTTAAGCTGTTCCCTTGCGCGTAGCACTATAGTTTTCATGGTTTGATCAGTTGTAGGAGATGGGTTTTCCCGCCCATATCAGCTATGAACGATCAATTCTTCACTGATTTTTGATGACTGGTTACTGATGGCTGACTTTGAGGCCAAGGAATCTGATTGATTTCAACTAATCTTTCAGAAACAGCAACAGCACCATATTGATTTAAGTGGCTCGGATCAGAAAAATAATGATAACTTTGTAACCATTCTCTGGATAAATCAATAAAAATCAGTCCTGTTTCTTGACTAATTGATTGCATCAAATCTTGGAATTTTTCTTCATAAGCTGTACGAATTAGATCAAGATAATCTTGTGTCAGTGGCATATTAACAAACACAATATCAACTTTTTTCGATTGCAGATATTCAATCAGATTTTTTAAGGCAGTGGTTTGTTTTCCCTCTAAGTCAAACCCTTGATAATCTCCATCATAATAACCGGAAACTTGAGAATGAGTTTGATAATAAATTTCAGGAGTAAATTGGATGGATAAAGGTAAAAATCCATTGCTCTGAAACTTTGAGGTTTCTATCTCTTGAGGATTTGAAGGTTCCGCTTCATCAACCGGAGATTTAACGGGTGGCTGAAACACTTGACCCTTAGAAATCGACTGTAACAAAAATTTCAAGCGATCGCGTTGTTCATAAGCTTTTGAACCTGCGACAATCTGTTGATTTAAACGGTTTTGAAACGGCTCAAAACTTAACTCTCTTTGACGCAATTTTTCAACGAAATCTTCTAAACTATTAAATTGCCAATTACCATTAAACTGTGTTTCCTCCTCAACTTTAGACTGAATCTGAAAGGTTCCTTGAGCAATTTTTTCAAAGCCTTCTGAGGTTGAAATCGTTTCATAGGTGCGATCGACTCGACCACTATTGAGAGCACGAACCCCATCGGCGATAATAACCAACCTGGGCAATTGTTCAGGAGGTAAAATTTGACGAATAATCAAATCAACCACTTGTAAGGTTGCCCCATTCACCCCAAAATTATAAACTTTTAACTCGCCATAACCCCGTGATTTTAATTCTTGTTCTAGGACTCCGGGGTCAATTCCTCGTAAAGCTCTGGAACTTCCTATCACTAGAATATCAGGCGGTTGTTTTTCCGTCAAAATATAATGTTGATATCGCGCTAACTGCTCATCTAATTGGGGGCTTTTAAAGGTTGGATAGAGAAATTCAGCTAACTGACAAGCTTCTCGCCCTAATTTTTGATTCGATAAATTGCAAGCTTTTGTTTTGGCTGGGGAAGAAATAAAATCACTGGCATTAAATATGCCATTTCCTTTGGAATTCGTTTGATTTTCAGCGAGATCGGAAGCAACAACAACTTCAGAAGTTTTTTCCTCTAAATGACTAGAATTAGAAGGCGTTATTTCCGTTTCACTGACAGTATGAATAGGAATTTGAGCTAACCCTTCTCCTAATCGTTGATCGAGTTGTAGAACTAGCCATCCTCCCAAGGTTCCCCAAATCAACGCTAAGGCAATTTTTTGATAACGACGAGTGCGGAGATCTTGCAAAGAAACCATCATTGCTTCCCGTAGCACAAATAAACGAGTCGCCACTAACCCTTGAGCCATGATCTCAATACTACGGTTTAAAATTTCTCGCCAATTGGGATCAATCAGGTTCCAGTGTTTCGGAACATCACTCTCAAGACGATCCAAACTTAAATCAGGGCGAAGAACCAAACCTGCGGGGATCGCAGTATCGGGAGTTGTCTGAGCAAGGGTTTCAACGTCCTCCGACGGGGTAACAAAATCCGGTACAACCGAGGGCGTTGTCTGGGGTTGACGGGTTTTCAAATAAACACCGTAGCGCCATAACGGAAGTTTCTGTCCTGAACGACGGCCATAAATGCGGACGCCACTAATACCGTTGAGACGATGGCTGCGTAAAAATTGAGCAATAACCGGAGCCACCTGAGATTGAGATGGACAAGTAGCGGCTTCCGTCATCACGTGCAGTAATTCTCCTTTTTGGAGTAACAGGACACGAATGCCTCCGGTTGCCAGTTTTAACTCTAAATCCGGGTTAACTAAACGAGTCAAAATAAAGCGTAACGCCCCCATATTGCCTTGTTCAGCCAAGGTTAAGGTTGTGGGTTGTAACTCAGAATGGTTAGCCGCAGGTAAGTTTAACCAATCAATCCAAATCGGAGTACCCGGTTTCGTGTGGGTTGCAGGGGTTTCCAAACCGTATACCGTTGCCGCACAAATCCCTTGAGGAGCCAGGAAATCCAGTAGAGGGGTGACGATCTCCATAACCGTTTGTTTATGAGGTGTAGGACGTTTGCGACCTTTCAAGGTGCTATGACAAAATAAATGCAGCGTCGATTCTTTTAAAGTGGTTCGGACTTCGATTTCAACAGAACTTAATTTGTGATTGAGCAACCGTGCGATGGCGGGTTCATCTCCCCAACGAGCCCAGTCTTTAAGAATGGTATCCGGTGGGGTTAAATCAATCCGTAACATCCAGTCAGGGGTTGATTCTCCCTGAACTTGTAACAAAATACAAGCATCTCGAAACCCTTCAAGGTGTAACTGTCGTAACCGTTGAGCAATAGGTTGAGCCAATAACGACGGATCAGGACTATAAGCAGATTCACACAAAACCCAGAGACGCTTTCCCGAAGGTTGCGTTTCCTCTTCCGGTTGTTTCTCGATTTTTTTGCCTTGAACCGATTTTTCCCGAATGGTGACTTTGACCCCAACCCCTAAGCCGCCTAAAATTTCGCTGAGATAACTGGCGATCGCATGGGGATAACCTTGTCGAGCTAAACTTTCCGTTGAAACTTCAATTGCTGAGGGTTGAAGGCTGACTTCCTCGGGGGTTAAAGGCTGGGGGGTTGAAGATGGCTGTTGTATTCCTTCCCCAGAAGATGGTGTTCTGCGGGTGTCAGTGGTGATCGGCGAGAGCTCAACTGGCATAGAACTGAAAGCCAAACCATCATCGGCGAGGAGGGAAAAGGGTTGAGTTTCGGGTTCGGGCAGAGGTTGAGAAGGTAAGTTAGATTCGGGTTCGGGTTCGGGTTCTGATGGAGGGAGTTGTTCAACCGTTGAGGGTGTAGGTTCCTCTAGTTTCGGACATCTGAACAGGTTTGTAATTTTTTCTAACGGATGATGTCTACGCTCAGAAGACGGTAGTGGCGGGGAAACCCCGTCCATCGGAAGTTCTTCAACAACGGAAGGGTTGGATAAACCAGCCGATGGCTGAAATTGTAATGCTGTATATTCCAGTTTAACTGTCCAATCGGGCCGTTTGGCTCCAATACTTCGACCCGATAAAAAGATTTTATAGATCGGTTGATCCGGTGGCAGAAAAGCCGTTAAGTTCGTTTGGGTTAACGCTTGTGAAACGTGAGAGGTTGCAATTTTTTCATCAGGACTGACGAGGGATTCACAAAGAATGTGTAAATGATTCCCGCGCAAACGAATTTGAACCTGCACATCGGTCAGTCCAATCGCCTGTTCTGCCCATTGGTTTAAGGCTAAACCCTCTTTGGTTGAAACGATTTTATTGCCCTTTAACACGACTTCCTGCCTGTACCAAACGACCTGCCGATCGACTATAATTGTGGCATGATTCGCCCTTAAGTGTGGATCAATTCCCGTTAGTGAAAACCCATCCACCTGAAATCTCTACATTTTTACGCTTGAGACTATCAACTATGGCTTCTCTTCAAACTGATCCTGATCGTTCCTCCAAGGATTCCGGTGTTAGATTTCCTCAAGACTGGTTAGTCAGTTTAGCCACAACACCCGTGTTAATGACTTTCGTAGGGACAAAGGCCCTTTATGAGATGCTGCTGAATTTCAGTAGCAGTAGTGAAGAAATTTTCCGAGGTGATCGCCTTCCAGTGCTGCATTTTCCGCAAGCCGATGAATCGAGTGTTGTTAAGGAATCCTGAAATTTATCTTAAAGGGTACTTGATTTGACTGCAAGGTTCCGTGTTTTGGGAGAAATTAAGCCATACAATAAATTGGATATTCTTGCCACACAAGGATGTGACCATCATGAGTTCACTGCTCCAATCCTCCGAACAGGTTCCAAACACGGTCGTTTCATCAAACCCACCTAGTACCACATCGGATTTGTTTTTACGGAATCGTCTGAAAATTATCGAGGACGTTTGGGAGTCCGTCCTCCGCCAAGAATGCGGTCAACAGCTTGTAGACTTGCTTCATCAGTTAGCTTCCATGACTTCACCCGAAGGACAAGCCGCTGAATTCCAAGGATCAGATGCGCTGAAGTTAATTGAACAGTTGGATATTAACCAAGCCATTCGGGCAGCGCGGGGGTTTGCGTTATATTTCCAACTGATCAATATTGTGGAACAACATTATGAACAACGGGAGCAACAGTTGGCTTATTCCCACGCTAAAGGGAAAGGGAAGTTATCAGTTTCTCCGATTAAATCAATGTCCACCTTTGAATCTCGAAATCAACGGTTTTCCGATGATGAAGAAAGTCCAATTCCTTCAGCCCAGGTCACGAATTACACCGAACAAGATCGGGAATTAGCCACCTTCCATTCTCTGTTTCCAATGCTGCGACAGTTGAATGTTCCCGCCCAAAAGATTCAACGGTTATTAAATCAGCTTGATGTTCGGATGGTGTTTACGGCGCACCCGACGGAAATTGTTCGTCATACGATTCGTACCAAACAGCGCCGCATTGCCACGATTTTAGAACAACTGGATCAAGTTGATGAAAGTTATGGTGGCTTAAGAACTGAAGAGTTAGGAGAATCCTCCATTTTTTCAGAATGGACAGAAGAACTCCATGAAAAATTAACCGAAGAAATTCGTCTTTGGTGGCGGACGGATGAACTGCATCAATTTAAACCAACGGTTTTGGATGAAGTAGACTATTCCTTGCACTATTTTCAGGAAGTTATATTTGATATCATTCCTCAACTTTATAAGCGTTTAAAACACGCTCTGCATGTTTCTTTCCCTTATCTGAAATTACCTAAATATGATTTCTGTAAATTTGGATCATGGGTGGGTGCAGACCGAGATGGAAACCCATCGGTGACACCGGATGTCACCTGGAAAACTGCTTGTTATCAACGTCATGTTGTCTTAGAAAAATATATTGAAGCAGTTAAACGTCTCAGTCGGTTACTGAGTTTATCATTGCATTGGAGTGATGTTCTTCCTGAATTATTGGAATCGTTAGATCGAGATCAAGGACAATTACCAGAAATCTATGATCAAACGGCTATTCGCTATCGTCAAGAACCTTATCGTTTAAAGCTTTCCTATGTACAAAAACGATTAGAAAATACTCGTGATCGCAATTGGCAAATGTACAATAATGCCGAACTGCCGCGCATTCGAGAGCGTTTAATTCCTGACCATGAAGCCAGTAAATTATACCGTTGCGATGAAGATTTCTTAGGGGAATTAAAACTGATTCAACGGAACTTAGAAGAAACTGGGATGACCTGTCAGGAATTGGAAGATCTGATCTGTCAGGTGGAGGTGTTTGGATTCAGTTTAGCTCGCTTGGATATGCGTCAGGAGTCTTCTGTTCATTCCAACGCCATCAACGAAATTATCGATTATTTGCAACTGTTACCCAAATCTTACAATGAGCTTTCAGAAGCCGAGCGATGTCATTGGTTAGCTTCCGAACTTCAAACTCGACGGCCTTTAATTCCGGCGGAATTACCATTTTCAGAAAAAACCTGCGAAACCATTAATACCTTTAGGGTGATGCGGGAATTACAGCAAGAGTTTGGAGTTTCCATTTGCCAAACCTATATTATTAGCATGAGCAATGAAGCGAGTGATTTACTCGAAGTTTTGCTATTGGCAAAAGAAGCCGGACTGTATGACCCGGCGACGGGGGTCGGAAACGTGATGGTGGTTCCTTTGTTTGAAACGGTCGAAGACCTCAAACGCGCGCCCCGTGTAATGACAACGTTATTTGAGTTACCGTTATATCGGGCGATGTTAGCGGGGGGATATGAACAATATCAACTCGTTGGTGGTGATCCTGACCAATCTCTGCAAGAGATTATGTTAGGGTACTCCGATAGTAATAAAGATTCAGGTTTCTTAAGTAGTAACTGGGAAATTCACAAAGCCCAAAAAGCGTTACAAAAAGTGGCTGAATCCTATAAAGTCGGTCTGCGGATTTTTCATGGACGTGGGGGGTCTGTGGGTCGAGGGGGTGGGCCGGCTTACAAAGCGGTTTTAGCTCAACCGGGTAAGAGTATTAACGGACGGATTAAAATTACCGAACAGGGGGAAGTTCTGGCATCTAAATATTCTTTACCGCAGTTGGCGTTGTTTAATTTAGAAAGTGTGACCACTGCGGCGATTCAAGCCAGTCTGCTCCATAACGGTTTTGATGAGATTGATCCTTGGAATCAAATTATGGAAGAGTTGGCAACCCGCTCTCGGAGCCACTATCGGGCATTAATTTATGAACAACCCGATTTAGTAGAATTCTTCCATCAAGTCACTCCGATTCAAGAAATTAGTCAACTGCAAATTAGTTCTCGTCCAGCCCGTCGCAGTGGGGATAAGAAAAAGGATATTTCCGGTTTACGGGCGATTCCTTGGGTGTTTAGTTGGACACAAAGCCGATTTTTATTACCGTCTTGGTATGGGGTCGGAACGGCGTTACAGGAATTTATTGATGAGGAACCTCAAGAACATCTGAAACTGTTGCGGTATTTCTATTTGAAATGGCCCTTCTTTAAAGTGGTGATTTCTAAAGTGGAAATGACCTTAGCCAAGGTGGACATCGAAATTGCGCATCACTATGTTCGTGAGTTAAGCCAAGCTGAAGATAAAGAACGGTTTGAGGTTTTATTCCAGCAAATTGCGAAGGAATATTATCTGACGATGCAGTTAATTCAACAAATTACAGGACATCAACGATTGTTGGATGATGATCTGGTTTTACAACGTTCGGTTCAGTTACGCAATGCCACGATTATTCCGTTGGGTTTATTGCAAGTGGCGTTGTTAAAACGGTTACGTCAACATGGAAAATCCGTTACTTCTGGTGTGATTCATTCTCGTTATAGCAAAGGAGAACTCCTGCGAGGGGCGCTATTAACCATTAACGGGATTGCCGCTGGAATGCGAAATACAGGTTGATATCAGTTATCAGTTATCAGTAAAGGGTTGACACTCCCACCCCTACGCTACGCGCTTAGGGTGGGATTCTCCTGTCTAGCCCCGATTGCTTGGTATTCATGGAGTTGCCCCCTACTGTTTCCAGAACGGCTTCACAGCAATATTAGAGGAGAGTGCAAGACTCTGAGGAGTGCCAAACACCTCGTCCCAATTGACGGCTACGACCATTACAGTCTTTGGGTCTGCCAAGATTTTTCGGAGCTTTCTGTAGTCAACAGGGATAATCACAGTGGTTGCCTTTTTCTCGCCATTGGCAACTTGTTTTTTAAGGAGGTCGGAACATCCGACCTAATCAGCGAGGAACATCCTTGCTCTACTATTAGAGTAGAGTCTTCACTCTTGGTATGTCAAGGGAAAAGAAAATTCAGTTTAACGTCAATGAGAAAGAATATGAACGTCTCAAAAGCTATGCTGAATCAGAAGGATGATCAATAACTGAAGTTCTTAGGGATTACATTAAAACCCTCACACCCCCTAAAGGGGGTCGCACTACATCCCACGACTGAAGTACGTGGGCTTTGTGCGAGGTCTTTGTAAATTTTGATGAACTCCCAATCCTGCAAATCTCAGCAATTGTAAAAAGAAGTAACAAACAGATCGGCAAAGGGTCTCTCTCCAGGTTATGATCACTGAAAAGGACTGTATCAGGATATACCCTGTTCTTTCCACCAAAAAGGAGTAGATCAACTCATGGCCGTTGAACCAGTCAACTCATCCTCCAGTCTAGCGGAAGTCATTGATCGGATTTTAGATAAAGGAATTGTGATTGACGCTTGGGTGCGTGTTTCCCTCGTAGGGATCGAACTTCTGGCTGTGGAAGCGAGAATTGTTATCGCTTCGGTCGAAACCTATCTCAAATATTCAGAAGCCGTTGGTTTAACCGCACAGGCGGCTGTTCCTTCGGTCTAAAATTTACCAAACTGGCAACGGGTATGGAGCCATCAAAACCACAATCATCTGTTAAAGTAATATAAGTTACAATAGCGGTTTAGGGTTGGCAAGAATGACGTTTGATCCGATTGATAGCATCAAGGTGCAAGTTCCATCAACGCAATGACTTGTCCCATACCCAATACGCAGCACTCCACTACCCACCGACACGAGGGTTTCGGAATTATGGCTTTAAAAGACAACTGGCAACAAGCTCGCATCCATCGCCAACAAGCGGTTCAAGACCGTCAAGAACAAGTTCAAACGACCTTGACTTTGTGGCAACTGGAGCGTCAGAATCAAGCTTTAGATGCTCAAGTCACTCGACAAGCGTTTGTCACAGATTTGCAACAGCAAATTCAAGATTTATTAAGCGATCATCGAGAAGAACGTTGGTTCAACGCTCAAGAACTGCAACAGCAACTGGATGACTTCGTGCAGCAGTTATCCCAAGAAGTTAGGGCATTTCTGCAACAAACTTCTCAAGAACAATCTGAAATCGCCAGTGACCTGCATCAACGGTTATCTCAATTTCGGGAAGACCTGGGAAATACGGTGACAGACCTGTTAACCGATTATCAACAACAGCGACTCGAGGCACGGGAACCTTTGCTCAAGGACTTAGCGTTGTTTCGCCAAACTTTATCTGAACAGGTGCAACAGTATTTGCAGGAGTTAGACGGTCTACACCAGCAAATGGCGCAACGGTTACAGGAGCAACTCCACCAGAGTCGAGTGAAAACACAAGAAAGTGTTCAAGCTTTATTTGTGGATCTGGGACAATTTCGCTCCGAACTGCACAACTATCACCAAAAACTGCAACAGAGTGTTTGGGGAACTTCCCGTCAGGAATCTCGGAAAGCCGTTACCCCCCAACGATCTCTTCCCCCGAAACAGACAATTCCTAATCGCCCACCGACTCTGACCTCCAAACCGAGTTTAACACCTCAACCCATTTCTAAACCTCCATCAAAGCCACCTTTGGCTAAACCCCAACCTTCTACTACCTCATGTCAGGTTGAACCCCTTACCTTAGATCAACGAGTTGATCAGTATATCCAAAGTCATCCAAACGGAGCCAGGTTAGGGGAAATTGAGCAAGCGCTGGGAATTCATCGGGTGCAGACCGTCGATGCGATTCGGATCTTATTACAACAAGGACGTATTTCTCAACGTGATCGGGTTTATATTCCCTCTAAAAAATAGGCTGTTCCTTGTTCCCGCTTCCCTGCGATAAGATTTAATCATCCTGCCGATAACTTCTGAACTCGGCAGTATTTTAGTTGTTAATGGTATTAAAAATATGACGACTGTCCTTAAAGCTAGTCCTAAAGGCTTTATTAATACTCCGGCCATTCAACAACTGACCCTTCGGGCGTTGAGGTATCTTGACAGTGGGTTTTCTCTACACTTACGGGGGCCAGCCGGAACCGGGAAAACCACCCTCGCGATGCACTTAGCGGATTTATTAAACCGTCCCATTGTTTTAATTTTTGGGGATGATGAACTTAAGTCTTCTGATTTAATTGGGAACCAACTCGGCTATACTCGAAAAAAAGTTGTGGATAATTTTATTCATAGTGTGGTTAAACTTGAAGATGAATTACAACAAAATTGGATTGATTCTCGTCTGACCTTAGCTTGTAAAGAAGGGTTTACCCTGATTTATGATGAGTTTAACCGTTCTCGACCCGAAGTCAATAATGTTTTACTCTCCGCTTTAGAAGAAAAGTTATTAGTCTTACCTCCTAATAATAATCGTTCAGAATATATCCGGGTTAATCCTCATTTTAGAGCAATTTTTACCTCTAACCCAGAGGAGTATTGTGGGGTTTATGGAACTCAAGATGCTTTATTAGATCGGTTAATTACCATTGATATGCCAGAACCCGATGAGGAAACACAGCAGGAAATTTTAATTCAAAAAATTGGGATTTCTCCAGAAGTGGCGAAAAGCATTGTTAAAATCGTTAAAATTTATTTGGAAATCACCACACAGAAAAAAGACCAAGAAATTCAACCTCCTAACAATGGTAAATCACCCCGTCCTCCCCTTGAACAATCATCGGGTTTAAGACCGGGATTAATTATTTCTAAAATCTGCCATGAACATCAAATTAAAATTGATGCCGAGAGTCAAGATTTTATTCAAGTTTGTGCAGATGTCTTATTATCTCGCACGGCTTTATCCCGCAAGGAAGCTTACACAAAATTAGAAAAAGTGATCAACACTATATTAACCAATGGGGATACTTCAGATGGGGCTGCTTTACTTTCCTCAGAATCGTTATTAACTGAAAATAACAACCCAGGAATAGAAGAGAAAGTTTATCAATATTTGCAGCAATCTACAGGTGCGAGGGTTTCGGAAATTGAAGTGGCGTTAGGCTTAAATCGAGTTCAAACGACTAATGTATTACGCACGCTCTTAAGACAAGGTTATCTCAAACAGCAGGATAATCGTTTTTTTGTTGTCAACAAGGAGAATTAATTTAATGATGAACTCACAGCAACATCCTTCCAGTTTGCAACGGGGTCTTCCCACATCAACCCAAGGATCGAGTTTAGCCGATATTTTAGAACGGGTATTAGATAAAGGCATTGTCATTGCTGGAGATATTTCCGTTTCTGTTGGTTCAACGGAACTCCTTAGTATTAGAATTCGCTTGTTAATTGCTTCGGTGGATAAAGCCAAAGAAATTGGGATTAATTGGTGGGAAAGTGATCCCTATTTAAGCAGTCAGGCGAAAGTTTTAGCCGAAAGTAATCAACAATTACTAGAACGGGTGAAGTTATTACAGGAGGAAGTGAAAGCGTTAACAGCGTTAACCGCACAAAAACAACCCGAAGAAACGCAATAAATGCTCTAATTGGGATAAATTATGTCTCACCGTCATTAATTTTAATGGCTAAACCCACCGTAATTCCACCAAAACTTTTTCTTCCAGAGCCTAACTTTCTGACTCGTAACTTTTTCAAATCATACTTTGTTCTAAGCTGATCTTCCATTTCTGACTTATCTTTCTTCATCAGCTTTTTGCTGGGTTCGGTTTTGGTCGTTTTCTATTCCTCAATAACCTATACCAACATTATTTCTGATCTCATCGCTGAATATTTGTTTAGTTTTTCTAATCTCTTTCTCAAGATTGTTTTGTTTTTCAAAAGATTGTCAGGAAATGATGATATTTTATTGAGAATTTCTATCAAAGGGTTGACGAGATGATGGGGGTTCTGGTAGACTATAAAAAACAGCACCCAAGGGATAGGTCTGTCTACAGGCAAAAATCAATGCTAGAACCCTGATTCTGTGGCTAAATTTGTGGATGTCCTGACCAAATTGCGATTGTGCGATGCACGAGTTTTTGAAAGAGAAGGCATAGACCCAAACGAGTATCTTGACAAAATGAACAATTTATGTATTTGGGGAAAATAGCGATCGCCTTAGCGTCCCGTTGTGAATT